>NZ_JBFTMK010000131.1:0-9887 GCF_056396965.1 Pseudomonas sp. 05N434 | reverse complement strand
GAGTCAAGTCGTCCGGGGGCAAAAACTGCACATGCATCGGTGCCGGAGCGGCGGCCAGGGGTAGGCTGAAGACCAACATCAGGGCGGCGCAGCTGCGGATCAAAAGACTCATGACAGGCTCCTGGGACGAGGCCGAGCACTCTAGCATGATGATCAATCGGGCGAATAACCGATCCAGATCAATACTCTCGAAGACAAGGCTGGGCATACTGAAAGAGCCTTCAGCCCTATTTCGACGGCGTGCCGTCTACTGTGGAGTCCCTATGCCATTCTCCATCCCCCCGTTATTCGCCGCCTGGCGTCAAACTCTGCGTGCAGGTTATAGCCTCAGACGCTTGCGCGGCGACATCAGTGCCGGGGTGACGGTAGGGATTATCGCCATTCCCCTGGCCATGGCCCTGGCGATTGCGGTGGGAGTAGCGCCCCAGCAAGGTTTATATACGGTGCTGATCGCGGCCCCCCTGATCGCCTTGACGGGAGGCTCGCGCTTCAATGTCAGCGGGCCGACAGCCGCGTTCATGGTGATACTGCTGCCGATCACCCAACAATATGGCCTGGGTGGCCTGCTGCTTTGCACCATGCTTGCCGGGGCCATCCTGATTGCCTTGGGGCTGATTCGGGCCGGGCGGCTGATTCAGTACATTCCTTATCCGGTGACCCTGGGCTTTACCGCCGGGATCGGCATAGTCATCGCCACACTCCAACTAAAGGATTTGCTGGGCCTGAGTACCACCGGGCATGCCGAACATTACATCGAGCAATTAGGTGCGCTGCTCCAGGCATTGCCCAGCGCCCGCCTGGGGGACGGAATCATCGGTGTCATGTGCCTGGCGGTTCTGATCGTCTGGCCGCGGTTTGTGCCGAGGGTTCCGGGGCATCTGGTGGCGCTGGCCGTCGGCGCAATGTTGGGGCTGGCGCTGGAAAGCGGCGGGTTACCGATTGCGACGCTGGGCGAGCGCTTCAGCTATATCGTCGATGGCGTCAGCCACCCCGGCATTCCGCCGTTTCTGCCGAGCTTCGACTGGCCGTGGAATCTGCCAGGACCCAATGGTCAGCCGCTGCATCTGTCTTACGACCTGATCCGCCAATTAATGGCACCAGCGTTCGCCATTGCCATGCTCGGCGCCATCGAATCGTTGTTGTGTGCGGTGGTGGCCGATGGCATGACGGGCAGCAAACATGACCCCAACGCCGAACTCCTGGGTCAAGGCATTGGTAACCTGGTCGCACCGTTGTTCGGCGGCATTACCGCCACCGCGGCGATCGCCCGCAGCGCCACCAACGTGCGCAGCGGGGCGTTTTCGCCATTGGCGGCAATTATCCACAGCGCGGTGGTGCTGCTGGCGATACTCGTCCTCGCCCCGCTGTTCAGCTACTTGCCGATGGCCGCGCTGGCGGCGCTGCTCGTGATGGTGGCGTGGAACATGAGCGAGGCCCGGCATGTCGTGCACACCCTGCGCATTGCACCACGCAGCGACGTATTGGTCTTGCTGACCTGCCTGAGCCTGACAGTGCTGTTCGACATGGTACTGGCCGTTGCCGTTGGGCTATTGCTGGCCGCCGGGTTGTTCGTCAAGCGCATGAGCGACCTCACGGACACCGCCGAACTGCCTCGAGAGTTCCATCAAGCCTTACAGGATTTGCCGGAGCATGTTCGTTGCTATGCGATACGCGGACCGTTGTTTTTCGGTGCAGCGGAAAAGGCCCTGGGCGTGCTGCGCAAATTCAGCCCGGAGGTCAAAGTGGTGATTGTCGAGATGAGTGCCGTGTCCATGCTGGACATGACGGCGTTGGCAGCCTTCGACAATATCCTCAGGGATTATCGCACCGACGGCATCGGCCTGATTCTGGTCGGGACGGCAGCGCGCGTGCGCCTGAAACTCAGGCGCGCGGGCATCCATCGGGAACAGCGTCAATTGGCTTACGTGAACAACCTGGAACAGGCTCGACGCAAAAGCGAACGCTGGCTCGTCGGGCAGGACTGAGCGCGCGGTTCAAGCGAACTGCGCACGCATTCGGATGGGATATCTGCCTTCAAGCATCAACGTGTCTGGCGGCTGAAACCACCCCCAGACAGTCAACCTGCTTACAGGCCTTTAACGGCAAAAATTCCGTTCGCGTTACGCCAGTAGCCTTTGTAGTCCATGCCATAACCGAAGATGTAACGGTCAATGCACGGCAGGCCGACGAAATCGGCTTTCAGGTCCGGGCGAGCCTTGCGGTCGTGGTCCTTGTCGATCAGCACGGCGGTGTGCACTTTGCGGGCGCCGGCATGTTTGCAGAAATCGATGATCGCGCCCAGGGTGTGACCTTCATCGAGGATGTCGTCGATGATCAGCACGTCACGGTCGATGAACGAAACTTCCGGCTTGGCTTTCCAGAACAGCTCGCCGCCGCTGGTTTCGTTGCGATAGCGGGTAGCGTGCAGGTAGGACGCTTCCAGCGGGAATTGCAGATGGGTGAGCAGCTTGCCGGCGAAAATCAGGCCGCCGTTCATCACACAGAACACCACCGGATTGCTTTCAGCCAGTTGTTCGTTGATATGTGCACCGACGCGGGCGATGGCCGCCTCGACTTCAGCTTCGGTGTACAGGCAGTCAGCCTCTCGCATGATTTGACGGATATGCTCGAGATCAGCGGACATGGCGCTCTCCAAGGGGTTTGAGGGGGAGGGACGGATTCGGAAAAGCGGGCAAAGGTACGCATCCCGCACGGCCAGATCAAGCGTTTGTGGACTAACGTACTGTATGTCTATAGGACAACACCCTCGGATAGATTAATCTAGGCCGGTTTTTTTGCCCGCCGCCGGAGCCTTTCCCCATGCCCATCCGTGAGATCCGCCATCCGCTGATCCGTCATAAACTTGGCCTTATGCGCCGCGCCGACATCAGCACGAAGAATTTCCGTGAGCTCGCTCAAGAAGTCGGCGCCCTGCTGACCTATGAAGCCACCAAAGACCTGCCGCTGGAAAGCTACGACATCGAAGGCTGGTGCGGCACGGTGTCGGTGGAGAAAATCGCCGGCAAGAAAATTACCGTGGTGCCGATCCTGCGTGCCGGTATCGGCATGCTCGAAGGCGTGCTGAGCCTGATCCCGGGCGCCAAAGTCAGCGCCGTGGGCGTGGCCCGTAACGAGGAAACCCTCGAAGCCCACACCTACCTGGAAAAACTGGTGCCGGAAATCGACGAGCGCCTGGCGATGATCATCGACCCGATGCTCGCCACTGGCGGCTCGATGGTCGCCACCATCGATTTGCTGAAGAAGGCCGGCTGCAAGGACATCCGCGCGATGGTCCTGGTGGCCGCTCCCGAAGGTATCGCCGCTGTGGAGAAGGCTCACCCGGACGTGACCATCTACACCGCTTCCATTGACCAGAAACTGAACGAACACGGTTACATCATCCCAGGCTTGGGCGATGCCGGTGACAAGATCTTCGGCACCAAGCAGAAGGACGCGTGACCATGCAGCAAGAGTTCAACGATCCGCTCTGGCGCACGGTATTGTCCGGCGCGCAGATGCTGTTCGTGGCCTTCGGCGCCCTGGTGTTGATGCCGCTGATTACCGGCCTCGACCCGAACGTGGCGCTGTTCACCGCAGGTTTAGGGACGATCCTGTTCCAGATTGTCACCGGGCGTCAGGTGCCGGTATTCCTGGCGTCGAGCTTCGCCTTCATCACCCCGATCATTCTCGCCAAGGGCCAGTTCGGCCTGGCGGCGACCATGGGCGGTGTGATGGCGGCCGGGTTCGTCTACACCTTCCTCGGCCTTGCGGTGAAGATCAAAGGCACCGGGTTTATCGACCGTTTGCTGCCTCCGGTGGTGATTGGCCCGGTGATCATCTCCATCGGCCTGGCCATGGCGCCGATTGCCGCCAACATGGCGATGGGCAAGGCGGGCGACGGTACTGAGCTGATTCATTACCAGACGGCGATGATGATTTCGATGCCCGCGCTGTTGACCACCCTGATCGTCGCGGTGTTCGGCAGAGGTATTTTCCGCCTGGTGCCGATTATCTCCGGTGTGCTGGTGGGTTTTGCCATGGCGTTTTATTTCGGCGTGGTCGATACCGCGAAGATTGCCGTGGCACCGTGGTTCGCGATTCCACATTTCACCGCGCCGGAATTCAACTGGCAGGCGATTCTGTTCATCGTTCCGGTGGCCCTGGCCCCGGCCATCGAGCACATCGGTGGCGTGATTGCCGTGGGTAGCGTGACCGGTCGCGACTACCTGAAAAAGCCCGGCCTGCACCGCACCCTGCTCGGTGACGGCATCGCCACCACCGCGGCCGGTCTGTTCGGCGGCCCACCCAATACCACTTACGCCGAAGTGACTGGCGCGGTGATGCTGACCAAGAACTACAACCCGAAAATCATGACCTGGGCGGCGATCTTCGCAATCAGCCTGGCGTTCATCGGCAAATTCGGCGCGCTGCTGCAAAGCATCCCGGTGCCAGTGATGGGCGGGATTCTCTGCCTGTTGTTCGGTTCGATTGCCGCGGTGGGCATGAACACCATGATCCGCCACAAGATCGACCTGGGCGAAGCACGCAACCTGGTGATTGTCTCGGTGACGCTGGTGTTCGGGATTGGCGGCATGCTGGTCGGCACCGGTACCGGCCAGAACGATTTCGGCCTCAAAGGCATCGCGCTGTGCGCGGTGGTGGCGATTGCACTGAACCTGTTGCTGCCGGGCAATGACAGCTGGAAGCACAAGAAGGCGGATGAGCCGCTGTTGTAAGCAGGCGACTCAATCCCCTGTGGCGAGGGAGCTTGCTCCCGCTTGACCGGGCTGGCGCACCAGTGCGCAGCACTCACAAAATCTTCATTGACTGCAAAGATTTTGGGGCCGCTTCGCGACCCGGCGGGAGCAGGCTCCCTCGCCACAACCAGCCAGCCGTCACTTCAATGTACGTTCCTATAAAGCCAATGGCGCCCTTTCGCACATGGCACTCAACGCCTTGACCCACAGCGGCTCATCGTTGAGGCAAGGCACCAGCACCAACTCCTCCCCTCCCGCCTCGCGGAATTGCTCCTTCCCACGATCACCGATTTCCTCCAGCGTCTCGATGCAATCGGCAACGAACGCCGGGCACATCACCAGGACTTTCTTCACGCCGCTTTTGGCCAACTCGTCGAGGCGAGCTTCAGTGTAGGGTTCTATCCACTTGGCCCGGCCCAGACGCGACTGAAACGATACGGACCACTTGCCGTCCGGTATGCCCACACGTTTGGCAAACTCTGCGGCCGTGCGCAGGCACTGACCGCGGTAACAGGTCKCGACCACTTCCGGTGGCGCACCGGCGCAGCAATCGCCGCCACCCTCGAAGCTGTGCCCCGGATTAAGCTTTTTCAGGTGACGTTCCGGCAAACCGTGGAAGCTCAGCAGCAGATGATCGAAATCCTGTTGCAGATAAGGCCTGACACTGGCCACCAACGCATCGAGGTATTCCGGCTGATCGTAAAACGGCTGAAGAACCGAGAACTGCACGTCGAGCTTTTTATCGCGCACCACGCGCTTGGCTTCTTCGATCACCGTGGTCACAGTGCTGTCGGCGAATTGCGGATAGAGCGGTGCCAGGGTCACTTTCTTATGCCCCTGGGCAGCCAGCCGCAGCAGCGCGGACTCAATGGACGGCTCGCCGTACCGCATCGCCAGCTCAACAGGCCCGTGAGTCCACTGCCGAGTCATGGCCTGTTGCAGGCGACGGCTGAGCACCACCAGCGGCGAGCCCTCCTCCCACCAGATCGACGCGTAAGCGTGAGCCGATTGTTCCGGGCGCTTGATCAGAATCAGCGACACCAGCAAACGCCGCACCGGCCAAGGCAGGTCGATCACATACGGGTCCATCAGAAATTGATTGAGGTAACTGCGCACATCCGCCACCGAGGTGGAGGCAGGTGAACCCAGGTTGACCAGAAGCAATGCGTGATCGGTCATGCAACGTCCTATTTCAGAGGCGGCCGGACAGATCGTCCAATGCCGCGCGCAAATCAGTGAACCGGAAAGTGAAACCCGCTTCCAGCAAGCGAGCCGGCATCGCCTTCTGCCCCCCCAGCAACAACAATGACAACTCGCCCAGTCCGACCTTCAAGACGAGAGTCGGCATCGGCATGAACGCGGGACGATGCAACACGTCACCCAACGTTTTAGCGAATTCGCGATTGCGCACCGGCTTGGGCGCGCAGGCATTATAGGGACCGCTGGCCCCATTGCGATGCAGAAGAAAATCAATCAGGGCGATTTGATCTTCAATATGAATCCACGACATCCACTGCCGACCGCTGCCGATCGGCCCGCCCAGCCCCAGTTTGAACGGCAACAACAGCCGCGACAAAAAGCCGCCCTCGGCGGACAACACCAACCCGGTGCGGATGAGAACCACGCGGATGCCCAAGGCGTCGGCACGTTGCGCGGTTTCTTCCCAGGCGATGCACAACTGGCTGGCGAAATCATCGATGACCGGTGGCGATTGCTCGGTCAACTCCCGCTCGCCGCCGTCGCCGTACCAACCAATCGCTGAGCCGGAGATCAGCACCTGCGGTTTCTGCTCACGACTTTCGAGCCAGGCCAACAGGGTTTCGGTCAGGGTGATCCGGCTGCTCCACAACAGCGCCTTGCGTTTGTGGGTCCAGAGCCGATCGGCGATCGGCGCCCCCGCAAGGTTGACAATTGCATCCACCGGTTCTGGCCCAAAATCCTCAAGCCGTGCGATTCCCCGTACCTGAGTGCCGCAGATTTTGGCGACTTTAGCGGGCGTGCGACTCCAAACCGTGAGGTGATGTCCCTGACTCAACCAGTGTCGGCAGAGCTGACGTCCTATCAAACCAGTACCGCCGGTCAGCAATATGTGCATGACATCTTCCTCGCGTGGCGTTTTACCCGGATCACTAGTCTATTTTTATAAGCAGGGATCTTTGGTATCGGGCAGGTTCTGTGTTTAACAATAGGCCAAGCTCTCAGAACGAGAACGCTAAAAGTTATACCAAAAAACAATATTGTACAGGTTTGAACCACGGCGTAGTCTGTACAGAAAGGCAAACGAGGCCCCTATGACTGTACCTATCGCAATCATCGGCACCGGCATCGCCGGACTCTCAGCCGCCCAGGCCCTTACGGAGGCCGGGCATGTCGTTCATCTGTTCGATAAAAGCCGCGGCAGTGGCGGACGCATGTCAAGCAAGCGCAGCGATGCGGGCGCTCTGGACATGGGCGCGCAATATTTCACTGCCCGCGACCGTCGCTTCGTCACCGAAGTCCAGCGCTGGCAAGCCAACGGTTGGGTCGCCGTGTGGACACCGCAGCTCTATACCTACCACGGCGGCCAGCTCAGCCCCTCGCCGGACGAACAGACACGCTGGGTCGGCACGCCGCGCATGAGCGCCATCACCCGTGCCCTGCTCGGTGACCTGGAAGTGCAGTTCAGCTGCCGGATCACCGAGGTCTATCGCGGTGAAGAGCACTGGCATCTGCAAGACGCCGAAGGCTTCACCCACGGGCCGTTCAGTCATGTGGTGATTGCCACGCCAGCCCCTCAGGCGACCGCGCTGCTGCCCTCCGCGCCGAAACTCGCCGGGGCCGCCGCCGGGGTAAAAATGGAGCCGACCTGGGCGGTCGCCCTGGCTTTCGACACACCATTGGATACCCCGATCGAAGGCTGCTTCGTGCAGGACAGCCCCCTCGACTGGCTGGCGCGCAACCGTAGCAAACCGGGACGCGACAACACCCTCGACACGTGGGTGCTGCACGCCACCAGCGCCTGGAGCCGGCAACATATCGATCTGTCCAAGGAAGCGGTGATCGAGCAATTGCATGGTGCCTTTGCCGAACTGCTGCACGACGCCATGCCTGCACCGACTTTCAGCCTCGCTCACCGCTGGCTTTACGCCCGTCCGGCCAGCAGCCATGAGTGGGGTGCCCTGGCTGATGCTGATCTGGGCTTGTATGTATGCGGTGACTGGTGCCTGTCCGGCCGTGTCGAAGGCGCCTGGCTCAGTGGCCAGGAAGCGGCCCGCCGTCTGCACGAACACCTGCAGTGAACCGCCTCGATTCGAGCACATTGCTGCTGTCGACACGGACAGCAGCCCTGAAAAAACCTATACAAAAAAATTGACTTGTACACCTTTGAATCTATGCTGAACGAATGTTGTACAGATTTAACAATCCGTACAGGTCTGGATTCGAGGTGCCCCGATGTCTGCACAATCAACGACCCCACCCAAAATCGCCATCAGCGCCTGCCTGATGGGGGCCGAGGTGCGCTACAACGGCGGGCACAAGACGTCACGGCTGTGCAGCCACATCCTTTCCGATTATTTCGATTTCGTCCCGGTGTGCCCGGAAGTTGCCATCGGCCTGGGTATCCCTCGCGAACCGATCCGCCTGGTCGGCAACCCTGAACATCCGCAGGCGGTCGGCACGGTCAACCCTGAAAACAACGTCACCCGGCCGCTGGCCGAATATGCTCGGAAAATGGCTTTGGAACTGGGCGACATCTGCGGCTATATCTTCATGCAGAAATCCCCTTCGTGCGGTCTGGAGCGGGTCAAGGTCTACCACGCCAACGGCGCGCCGGTGGACGGCGGTAGCCGTGGCATTTACGCCCGGACCTTCTGCGCGCTGCATCCCGATTTGCCGGTGGAGGAAGAAGGCCGGCTCAACGATCCGGTGCTGCGGGAAAACTTCCTTACCCGCGTATTCGCCTACAGCGCCTGGCAGCAGTTGCTGCAAACCGGCCTGACCCGGCGCGGCCTCACGGATTTTCACTCGCGCTACAAATACCTGTTAATGGCCCACAACCCGGTGCAATACAAAACCCTGGGAAACCTGCTCGGCAACATGGGCCGGACCGCCCCTGAAGTCATCGGCCCGCGCTATTTCAGCGAGCTGATGGCGGCCTTGAAAAAATGCGCCACGCGCCGCACCCACACCAACGTCCTGCAACACCTCAGCGGCTATCTCAAACAGGCCATCAGCACTGAAGACAAACAGGAAGTGCAGCATGTGATCAGCCAGTATCGTCACGGCATCGTGCCGCTGGTGGTACCGCTGACGTTGCTCAAACACTACTTTCGCCAGCACCCGGATCCATACATTGCGCAACAGGTTTACCTGCAACCGCACCCGGAAAACCTCAGCCTGCGAAACGCAATCTAATGAAAACCCCACCGGACACCAGCGCCAGCGAAGACCTCGGCACCGACTTCAAAAAGGCCCTGGACGCAGGCTGGCTGCCCATCCGTGAAGTGGCCCGGCAGACCGGGGTCAACGCTGTCACCTTGCGCGCCTGGGAACGGCGCTATGGGCTGATCGTGCCTCAGCGTACTCCCAAGGGGCATCGGCTGTTCTGTGCCGAACACGTTCAACGCATCCTGACGATCCTCACCTGGCTCAATCGCGGCGTGGCGGTCGGTCAGGTCAAGCAACTGCTCGACACGCCTCAGGTACTTGCCGAGCCCGTCGGAAACGATTGGCTGGTGTTGCGCCAGACACTGCTACAAGCCGTTACCCAACTGGCCGAACGCACCCTCGATGACACCGTAAACCAGGCGATGGCGCTGTATCCGCCACGCACCTTGTGTGAACACCTGTTGATGCCGTGGCTGGCGGAACTGGAACAACGCTGGCAAGGCCAGTTCGGCGCGCAGATGGAGCGGGTGTTTGTCTATTCCTGGTTGCGCAGCAAATTCGGCGCGAGGATTTACCACAACAACCGCCAGTTACGTACCGCGCCGCTGTTGCTGATCAATCAATCGGACCTGCCTCTGGAACCTCATCTATGGCTCACCGCCTGGCTGATCAGCAGCACCGATTGCCCGGTGGAAGTTTTCGACTGGCCACTCCCGGCCGGCGAACTGACGCTGGCGGTCGATCACCTGCAAGCCCGCGGCG
>NZ_JBFTMK010000130.1:0-9889 GCF_056396965.1 Pseudomonas sp. 05N434 | reverse complement strand
ATCATTGAGTGCACGGTGATGCCATCACGGGCGGTGCAGTCCACCAGCAACTTGTCCTTATCGTCACCCGCTACCTGTCGAAACCGGCTGCCCTGCCCGGCGGCTAGAACGATAACGCCAATGGAGTCACTCATACGCCCTCCTGCAACGGCCTCTTCTGCTTGAGCTCGATGCCGTTCTTGATCGCCACAATCTCGGCCAGCAGCGACAAGGCGATTTCCGCCGGAGTATGGCTGCCGATGTGCAAGCCGATCGGGCCGTGCAAGCGTTCGATGGCCTGTTGGGACAAGCCTAGCTGAGCCAGGTTGTCCCGGCGCTTCTGACTGTTGACTCGCGAACCCAGCGCACCGACATAAAATGCCCTGGAATCCAGGGCCGTGAGCAGCGCCATGTCATCCAGGCGCGGATCGTGGGTGAGCGCGACGATGGCGGTGCGTTCGTCGGTCTGGATGGTCAGCACTGCTTCGTCGGGCATGCCCGGAACGAAGCGACCGTGTTGTTCTTCCCAGCCGTAGACGAACTCGGTGCGCGGATCGCAGATCAGCACTTCGAAATCCAGCAGCCGTGCCATCTCGGCGACATACCGCGATAGCTGCCCCGCGCCGATCAACAACAATCGCCAACGCGGGCCGTAAATGGCGCGCAGTGTGTTGCCATCAAAACTCAGCACATCGTGCTTGTTCGCCGGCTGCAGAACCACTTCACCGGTCGCAATATCCAGCGAGCGCGCAACGATTTCATGCGCCTCGAAGCGCGCCAGCACCTGGGCGACCCACGCCGGATCGCCGACGCGCTCCTCGGTCAGGCGCAACGTGCCGCCGCAGGGCAAACCAAACCGCGCGGCCTCCTCACGAGTGACGCCATAAGTAATCAACTGCACCGGAGGCCCATCGGCCGGGATACGGCCATCGTGCAGCCGGGCAATCAGGTCATCCTCGACACAGCCACCGGACACCGAGCCAATCACTACGCCATCGCCACGCAAGGCGAGCATGGCGCCAGGTGCCCGGGGCGCGGTACCCCAGGTCTGAACCACGCTGTACAACATCACCCGCTGACCGGCGCGGCGCCATTCCAGCACGCTGCGCAGGACGTTCAGATCGACGCTATCCATCAGGCGCCAGCCTTCTGCCAGCCTTGCAGCTGATAGCGAACCGGCAAGTCACGGATGCGCTTGCCGGTGGCCGCGAAGATCGCGTTGCACAGCGCTGGCGCAATCGGCGGCACGCCCGGCTCACCGACCCCGCCCAACGGTACATTGCCCGGTGGCGTGACCAGGTGCACGGCGACTTCCTTCGGTGCCAGGGACATGCGCGCCACTTCGTACATGTGGAAGTTGTCCTGCTGGACCTTGCCGTCCTTGAAGCTGATTTCCCCCAGCACCGTGTTGCCCAGGCCCATGACGCAGGCGCCTTCGAACTGCGAGCGAATTCGCTCGGGGTTGATCTGCGGGCCGCAGTCCACGGCGATGTCGGCTTTGTGCACGATCAGCGTGCCATCGTCTTTGACTTCGACTTCGATCACGGCTGCCACATAAGTGACAAAGCTGTAATGCACCGCCAGGCCCAGGCCACGGCCCTTGGGTAGCTTACGCCCCCATCCGGCGGCTTTAGCGGCGGTTTCCAGCACGGTGCGCATCCGCGCGGTATCGATCGGATACCGCTCGGGGGATTCGCCGTAGTTCCACTCTTCACTCAAGGTACGCGGATCGATCTGACGGTCCGGGCCAAGCAGCTTGATCTGGTATTTGAGCGGGTCCTGGCCGGCCTTATGCGCCAGTTCATCGACAAAGCTCTGAATCGCAAAGCCATGAGGGATGTTCGACACAGAGCGATACCAGCCGACCCGCGTGTGGACCGCTGCTTCAGGGTTTTCCAGGCGCACGCTGGGGATCGCATAAGCCATGTTGGTAAAACCCATGCCCAGCTCGAAAGCCGCTTCATGGTTCATCCCCGGCGCGAACAGCGCGGTGATGCTTGGCGCCACCGTGCGGTGCAGCCAGCCAGACGGCAAGCCGTCCTTGTTCAGACTGGCCTTGAGGTATTCGGCAGACACGGTGTGGAAATACGAGTGGTGGATGTCGTCTTCACGGGTCCACTGCACCCGCACCGCTTTGCCCGGGAATTCCTTGGCCAGGATCGCCGCTTCAACCACGAAGTCCGGCTTGGACTTACGACCAAAACCGCCGCCGAGCAAGGTGACGTTGAACGTGACGTTATCGAACGGAATGCCCAGGCGCTCGCCAATCCGCTCGCGGGTGACTTGCGGCGCCTGGCTTGGCGCCCAGGCCTCACACACACCGTCCTTGAAACGGGCGATGGCGACCATCGGCTCCATCGGCGATTGCGCCAGGTGCGGCAGATAGTAAGAAGCTTCAAGGGTGCTGTCGGCAGCGCTCATGGCCTGGTCGATGTTGCCGGTGTTGCGCACCACTTTGCCGGGCTTGAGCGACGCGGCTTCGAGTTCCTTGCGGTAGGCGATCGAGTCGTAACTGGCGTTGGGGCCGTCATCCCACTCGATCTTCAGCGCTTCGCGGCCCTTGATCGCCGCCCAGGTGTTGCTGGCCACCACAGCCACACCGCCAAGAGGCTGGAACTCGGACGGCAATGGACGGCTTTCGATTTGCAGAACCTTGATCACCCCCGGGACTTTCATCGCAGCGCTGGCATCGAAGGATTTGACCTTGCCGCCGTAGACCGCCGGACGGGCGATGGTGGCGAAAAGCATGCCGTCGAAATGCACATCGGCGCCGTAGACCGCGCGACCGTTGACGATGTCCGCACCGTCGATGGCCTTGGTGCCTTCCTTGCCGATGTAGCGAAACTCCGACGGCTGCTTGAGCCGCAGGCTGTCGCGAGCCGGCACCGTAAGCGCACTGGCTGCTGCGGCCAACGCGCCGTAGCCCAATTCACGGCCAGTCGATTTATGGATGACCTTGTGCAGTTGCGCATGGCACTCGCTGACCGGCACTTTCCATTGCGCGGCAGCAGCTTGCTCAAGCATGGTCCGCGCGGCAGCACCGCAACGGCGCATCGGCTCGTACCAATGACGCATGCTGCGCGAGCCGTCGGTGTCCTGATTGCCGAAACGTACTTCATCGCCCGGCGCCTGTTGCACTTTGACCTGTGCCCAGTCGGCTTCCAGTTCATCGGCCACCACCATGGACAGACTGGTGCGCACGCCCTGGCCCATTTCCGAACGGTTGCAAATCACCGTCACGCTGCCATCGGCGGCGATGCTGATGTAAACCTTCGGATCATCGATCCAGCCGTTGGGCATGCCGTCGGCACCGAATTTCTGCTCTTTTTCGGCGGCTAATGCATCCTGCCAGCCCCAACTGGCGGCCAGCACCAGCGCACTGGTGGCGCCCACGCCCTTGAGGAAACCGCGTCGGCTGAGATTACTCAGCGCAAAATCATTCGGTAGCTGGCTCATGCCTTGGCCTCCTTCAGGTGAGTGGATGCCTGGCGGATGGCGGTCTTGATCCGGTTGTAGGTGCCGCAACGGCAAATATTGCCGACCATCGCCTCTTCAATCTGCTCGTCGCTGGGGTTCGGGTTGGTTTTCAGCAGCGCGGTGGCCGACATGATCTGTCCACCCTGGCAATAACCGCACTGAGCCACGGCGCTGTCGAGCCAGGCTTGCTGGACGACTTTGCCCACCGGGTCGGCGTGCAGGTTGTCGATGGTGCTGACGTTCTGGCCGACCACCGAGCCGATCGGTGTGATGCAACTGCGCGCTGGCGCGCCGTCGATATGAATGGTGCAGGCGCCGCACAGGCCCATGCCGCAGCCGAATTTGGTGCCGTTGTAGCCAGCCACGTCACGGATCGCCCAGAGCAGCGGCATGTCCTCGGTGACATCGAGTTGATGATCTTGACCATTGAGTTTCAGGGTAATCATGGGCACGCCCGCATAGTTATAGAGGTTATGGGGTCGAGCAATCTGCCGCTTGGGGTTCGCGGTTCACTACACGCAGATCGACTCRGGCTAATCGGCTCTCATATGTAGACGCGACGTCTGCACCGGGCCTTTGATGGAGCAAATGCTTGCATCGTTAGCTGGCTAAGTTAACTGAGCATTAACAAAAAAGCCCTGCACATTTGAAAATGTGCAGGGCTTTTTAATCAGCCTGAAGCGTAGCCTCAATACTGGTTGGGTTCCATTTCCAGGTCGACCTTGAAACGCTCTGCAATGTCTTTCTGAATGCGCTGCGCCAGATTCAGCAATTGCAGGCCCGTTGCGCTGCCGTAGTTGACCAGCACCAGCGCCTGTAATTTATGCACACCGGCATCGCCGTCGCGAAAGCCTTTCCAGCCGGCGCGTTCGATCAGCCAGCCCGCCGCCAGCTTCATTTGCCCATCGGGCTGCGCATACGCCACCAGATCCGGGTATTCACCCTTGAGTTGTGCCACAAGTGCGGCGGGCACCAACGGATTCTTGAAGAAGCTGCCGGCATTGCCGAGCACCGCCGGGTCCGGGAGTTTTTCGCTGCGGATGCTGCAAATGGCCTGGCTGACGTCGGTCGGCGTCGGGTGATCAATACCCTGCTCGGTCAGGCGCTGACGCACCGGGCCGTATTCCAGGTGCAGGTGCGCGGTGCGCGTGAGGGTGAAACGCACCCGCAGGATCAACCAGCGCCCCGGCTCCTGTTTGAACAGGCTGTCGCGGTAGGCAAAGTTGCACTCGGCCAGTGTGAAGTCCCGCAGCTCGCCGGTCTGGCGATCGAGGGCTGTCAGGCCGGCGAATACGTCCTTTATCTCGACACCGTAAGCGCCGATGTTCTGCATCGGTGCCGCGCCGACGGTGCCGGGGATCAGGCTGAGGTTTTCCAGCCCCGACCACCCTTGCGCCAGGGTGTGTTGCACAAACGGGTGCCATGGCTCGCCCGCCTCGGCTTCGATCACCACCTGGTTGCCGTCATCGCTCAGCAGGCGAATCCCCCGAGTGGCCATGCGCAACACCAGTGCCGGCACATCGGCGGTCAGCAACAAATTGCTGCCACCACCGATCACCAGCACCGGCACTTCGTGTTCCACCGCGTAGGCCAGGGCTTCGCGCACGTCGGCATCGCTATGGGCTTCGGCAAACAGCCGCGCCTGAACGTCCACGCCAAAGCTGTTGTACGGTTTGAGCGAAACCCGGGGTTGAACCTGCAAACTCATAGCCGTCCCTTCAATTCGATCACCAGCAGATCGCTGGCGCGCTCGATCAGGTCCAGTACCTGTTCGAAGCCTTGGTCGCCGTCGTAATAAGGATCCGGCACTTCATCGACTTCCGACTGGTAGCGACGCAGGAACAAATCCAGCTCGGCCTTGCCCTTGGCCGGTTGCATGGTCTTGAGGTGGCGCAGGTTGCTGTTGTCCATCGCCAGAATCAGGTCGTAAGTGGCGAAATCGGCGCGGGTCACTTGCTGGGCGCGCTGGGCGGACAGGTCGTAGCCGCGCAGTTTCGCCGCAGCCTGGCTGCGCTTGTCCGGGGCCTTGCCGACGTGCCAGTCACCGGTGCCGGCAGAAGCCACTTCGACTTGATCGGCCAGCCCCGCCTCACGCAGCTTGTGCCGCAATACGCCCTCAGCCGTGGGGGAACGGCAGATGTTGCCCAGGCAGACGAACAGAACCCGCATCAGGCCTCCAGCAGGCGACGAACGCGCTCGAGATCTTCAACGGTGTCGACGCCGGTGGGCGGTGCGATCAGCGCATTGGCGACGTGAATCCGCACGCCGTGCCAGAGGGCACGCAGCTGTTCCAGAGACTCGGTGTTTTCCAGCCAGCACGGGCCCCAGGTGACGAAGTCCTGAAGGAAGCCGGCACGGTAAGCATAAATGCCGATGTGGCGGCGATATGGCACGCCTTCCGGCAATTGCTCGCGGCTCTTGGCAAACGCGTCCCGAGCCCACGGCAAGGTGGCACGACTGAAGGTCAGCGCCAGGCCATTGAGGTCGCTGACCACTTTGACCACATTGGGGTTGAACAGGGTTTCGACGTCTTCGATCGGCTCGGCCAGGGTGGCMATGCGTGCTTCGGTGTGAGCAGCCAGGTTGGCGGCGACCTGATCGATCACGCTTGGCGGGATCAACGGCYCGTCGCCCTGAACATTGACCACGATCGCGTCCGGGGCCAGGCCCAGTTTCGCCGCAACTTCAGCCAGGCGGTCAGTGCCGGAGTTGTGATCTTCGCGAGTCAGCACCACTTCGGCACCAAAGCCCTTGCAGGCCTCGACGATGCGCGCATCGTCAGTGGCAACCACCACGCGCTGGGCGCTGCTTTTGCTCGCCTGTTCCCAGACGTGCTGGATCATCGGCTTGCCGGCGATCAGCAGCAGCGGCTTGCCCGGCAAGCGGGTGGAGGCGTAACGCGATGGAATGACAACGGTAAAGGCTGTGGTCATTTATCCAGACGCTCATCGGTGGTCAGGGTGCGCGCTTCGCTTTCGAGCATCACCGGGATGCCGTCGCGAATCGGGTACGCGAGGCCGGCGCCCTTGCTGATCAGCTCGGTTTTGTCGGCGCTGAGCTTGAGCGGGCCTTTGCAGACCGGGCAAGCGAGGATGTCGAGCAATTTGGTGTCCATGTACATTCCCTGGATAGAAACGGAGTTAAGGCAAAAGACGAGCCGGCAACAGGCGCATCAGCTGTGTATCGAACCAGGCCACGAAGGCCGGCGATGGCGCAGCATCGACCGCCAGGTACCACCAATCGGCGGCGGCGAAGGCACGGCACTTCACCGCGTCCTTTTCTGTCATCACCACTGGCAATGACGGTGTGAAATTCAAGGCCTGCACGCTGTATTCGGCGTGGTCGGCAAATGCATGGGGCACTGGCCGCCAGTGTAGCGTTTCGAGGGTCGTGAAGAAACGCCGGGGATTGCCGATCCCGGCCACGGCGTGCAGGGCCTGACCAGCGGGAAAGTGGTCCAGAGGCCGCCGTTCGCCGCTGTGCAGGTTGACCAGTTCGGTGGGTTGCAACTGGAAGGCAAAACCGTCTTCGCGATCATTGGCAGCGCCGTTGTACAGCACTGCATCGACGCTTTGCAGGCGCTCGACCGGTTCGCGCAATGGTCCGGCGGGCAGACAACGGCGGTTGCCCAAGCCGCGAGCGGCGTCGATCAGCACCAGTTCCAGGTCTCGAGCCAGCCGGTAATGCTGCATACCGTCGTCGGAAAGGATCRGGTCCAGCGGCTCACTCGCCAGCAAGGCTTTGACCGCACGGCTGCGGTCCGGGTCGATCATCAGCGGCACGCCGGTGCGCTGGACGATCAACAGCGGCTCATCGCCCGCCACGTCCGCGCCTTGATCCGCCGCGACCCGCCACGGCAATTGCGGCGGTTTGGCGCCGTAACCACGGCTGACCACACCCACCCGCAGACCGCTGCGCTGGCAGTGCTGGATCATCCACAGAATCAGCGGCGTCTTGCCCGTGCCGCCCACCGTGATGTTGCCGACCACGATCAGCGGCACCGGCGACTGATAGATCTCGCCCTCGCCCGCCAAAAAGCGCTCGCGCTTGCCAGTGACCACGCGTCGATACAGCCATTCAAGAGGCTGCAACAGCTTCAACGCCGGATGACCTTCGTACCATGCGGCGAGCAATCGATCGGACATGGCCATCAGGACGCCGGCGCCGCCTCGACAGTGGTCATGCGCAAGTGGCTGAAACCGAGCTTGCCGGCAGSGTCCATCGCGGTGATGACGGACTGATGGGGGGTTTTGCCATCGGCGCTGATGGACAACGGCAGATTGGTGTCGCCATTGGATTCTTTCTGTAGCGCTTCCATCAGGCTGGTCAGGTCGTTCTTCGGCAACAGCTGGTTGTTGACCGAATACGCCCMGTCGGCGCTGATGGCGATGTCCAGTTGCTTGAGCTGCTGGTCTTCGGCCGGGGAGCCGCTGACCGCTTCCGGCAGGTCGACGCGCAACTGGGTTTCACGGGTGAAGGTGGTGGTCACGACGAAAAACAGCAACAGGATAAACACCACGTCGATCAGCGACGCGAGGTTGATGTCTACCGTTTCCCGTGGTTTACGACGGAACTTCACGCTTTACCCTCGGCCAGGTCCACGTCGCGATCGCCCTGAATAACCTCGACCAGTTTGATCGCCTCTTGCTCCATGCCCACCACCAGCTCATCGATCCGGCGTTGCAGGAAGCGGTGGAAGAACACGGCCGGGATACCGACCATCAGGCCCGCGGCGGTGGTGATCAAGGCCTTGGAAATACCCCCGGCCAGCACCGCGGCGTTGGTGCCCATGCCCGTGCCCATGAACGCACTGAAAATATCGATCATGCCCAGCACCGTACCCAGCAGCCCCAGCAACGGAGCCATGGCGGCGATGGTGCCCAAGGCGTTGATATAACGTTCGAGCTCATGAATCACCCGCGCGGCGGCCTCTTCGATGCACTCTTTCATGATCTCGCGACCATGCTTGGAGTTCGCCAGACCGGCGGCGAGGATCTCGCCCAGCGGAGAGTTGGCGCGCAACTCCTTGAGTTTTTCTTTATTGAGTTGCTTGTCCTTGATCCAGACCCAGACCTGCCCGAGCAAGTGCTCCGGGGTCACGCGGCTGGCGCGCAGGGTCCAGAGACGCTCGGCGACGATCGCCATGGCCGCGATGGAACTCAGAATGATCGGCAGCATCATCCAGCCGCCGGATTTGACCAATTCCCACACAGTGACAGTCCCCTCGAAAAAGTGCGCCACTCTAACATAGGGGGTGGGCGCACCGAAGACCGCGATGTCGCATCCGGTCGGGCTTTAATGACGCGGGCTACTGGCGCAATGCTGGCGGATCGCGCCAGAAACGCCGTTCCTGAAGCATCGTCCAAGGTGGTTTGAAGCGCCCCAGTTGTAGACGAATGGCACCCTGCTCGGCGCTGTCGTAGATCGCCATGCCACGCTTTTGATAACGCGCCACGACTGTGGGATGGGGATGACCGAAAGAATTACCGTTGCCACGGGAAATCAGCACCGCTTTAGGCAGCAGAGCGCTGAGCAACGCCATCGAAGATGAGCTGCGACTGCCGTGGTGCGGGGCCTGCAACCAGTCCGTCGGCACCGCCAGTGGACTGTCGAGCAGCACCCGCTCGGCCGCGGTATCGATATCGCCGGTCAGCAGCAACCGCTCGCCGTTGGCTTCGATCTGCAGCACGCAGGATTTCTGATTGCTGTCGCTGGCCGACGACCACTGCCAGAGCTGGAACCGCACATCGTCCCAGGTCCACTGTTGACCGCTCTCGCAGCCCTCGGCATGCAGCTCGTCCGGCAGGGCCAGTGGGTCGCCACTCAGTACCCGAGTCACCGGCACACCGCTGGCAATCGCTCGCGCACCGCCGGCGTGATCGGCGTCGGCATGGCTGATCAGCATCAAATCAAGTCCATTCACCCCCAGTTTGCGCAATGTTGGCAACACCACCCGCTCACCCAAGTCGATATCGCCGAACCGTGGCCCGGCGTCATACAGCAGAGTGTGATGGCGGGTGCGCACCAGAATGGCCAACCCCTGGCCGACATCCAGCTGCCAGATTTCGGCGACGCCTTCAGGCAGCGTGTGCCGGGGCGCAAAAACCAGCAACAGCAACATCGGCCAGCCCAGCGGGCGCAACGGCACGCCCGGTGGCAGTAACAGCAGAAATGCGCCCAGTGCGCCGAACGCCCAAACCCACAACGGAACCGCCACCGGCACCCACGCGGGCAATTGCCCGGCCACCAACGCCAGCCCCTTGAACAAAAGGTCGATCAGACTGCCAGCCAACCACAGTAACCCCTCGCCCACATAGGGAACGGCCAACAGCAGCGTTCCGAGCAAGGCCGGCGGCAAGACCAGCAGGCTGATCCAGGGCACCGCCAGAAGATTGGCCAGCGGCCCGCTGAGACTGATCGGCAACCCCAGTAC
>NZ_JBFTMK010000129.1:0-9893 GCF_056396965.1 Pseudomonas sp. 05N434 | reverse complement strand
GTAGCGCACGCTGCGCAGTACGTCGTTATGAATCATGTGTGCAGTCCTGATATTTCGCTGTGGGCGCCGCATGAAGCTGCGGCGCCGAAATGTATGGCGGCGGGAAAAGCCTTAGAACTTCTCTTTGCCGGACAGGTAGCGCCATTGCCCCAACGGCACTTTGCCGATGGACACACCGCCGATGCGGATGCGGCGGATGGCGACGACCTTCAGGCCGACGGCCTGGCAGAACAGGGCGATCACACCCGGTTGTGGGTTTTTCACGGCAAAGCGCAGGCGGTTTTCGTTCTGCCAGCTGGCTTTGACCGGCGGCAGTTCCTTGCCCTTGTACGTCAGGCCGTGGTTCAGGCGGTTGAGGCCGTGAGCCACCATGTCGCCTTCGACCTCGACCACATATTCCTGCTCGATCTTGCTGGCATCGGCGGTGAGTTTGCGCAGAATCTTCCAGTCCTGGGTGAACACCAGCAGACCGCTGGCGTTGGCCTGCAGGTCGGCGCTGGCGGTCAGGCGCAGAAAGTGACCCTTGAGCGGACGTTTGCCGTAGCGGTGTTCTTCGCTCAGGGTCGCGGCGCTGAGGGTCGCCATGGCGCTGTCCGCGTCCATGCCCGCCGGGACGTTCATCAGGATGGTCACCGGCTCCGGCGCAGTGGCCTTGGCCTCTGGGTCGAGCTCGACTTTCTGGGTGTCGACCTTGAACTGCGGCTCGTCGATGACTTCACCGTCGACGGTGACCCAGCCGCCCTCGATGAACAGCTCAGCCTCCCGACGGGAGCAGCCGACGAGTTCGATGAGGCGTTTGGAGAGACGAATCGGGTCAGTCATGACAGGGCCGTAACAAAAAAGGGGTGGGCATTGTACCTGCTGGGCGCGGGTTAATCGCGAGTCCATTTGCCTCATGTGTTTTTAATGTGGGAGCGAGCAAGCCTGTTCCCACATGGCGCCATGGTGTGTCAGCCATTGCGCGCCAGTTGCTGGCCCTGGCGCAAACGCATGTGCAGCAACGGGTAAGGCTGGCCCATACCGTCATGTTCCGAACGACCAATTACCTCGAAGCCCTGCTTGAAGTAAAAACCCAGGGCCTGTGGGTTCTGCTCGTTGACGTCCAGCTCATCGGCGTTCAGGTGTTCCAGGGCATAGCGCAGTAATTGCTTGCCCAGGCCTTGGCCACGGTGATCCGGATCGATGAACAGCATTTCGATCTTGCCCGCTGCCACGCCGGCGAACCCGGTGATGCGCTGGCGCGAGTCTTTGGTGCAGATCAGCATGACGGCGTCGAGGTAGCGGGTCAGGACCAGGTTCTTCAGCAGTTCGATGTAGCTGTCGGGCAGAAAGTCATGGGTAGCGCGCACCGAGGCTTCCCACACGCGGGTGAGTTCTTCGTAGTCGCTCTGTTTCGGTGTGTAAATGACCGAATGTTGGCGCATGGCCGCTTGCTCCTTCTGTTAAGAGCCGTTCCTGTAAGGCTGCGAGTTTTTTCTCCCACAAAACGATAGACGTAAAAAAGCCCCGCATCTCGTCAAGAGAGCAGGGCTTTTCGTATTTTTTGCGTTTAGATCTGTTCAGCCCACAGGTCGTATTCGTCGGCGTCAGTCACTTTGCACCAGACCTTGTCGCCCGGCTTCAGGTTGCTGCCATTGTCGATGAACACGTTGCCGTCGATTTCCGGGGCATCGAAGAAGCAGCGGCCAACCGCGCCTTGCTCGTCGACTTCGTCCACCAGCACTTCGATCTCACGGCCGATGCGCATTTGCAGGCGTGCCGAGCTGATGGCCTGCTGGTGCGCCATGAAGCGATCCCAGCGGTCTTGCTTGACGTCGTCCGGAACGATCTCCAGGTCCAGATCGTTGGCCGGTGCGCCTTCGACCGGCGAGTACTGGAAGCAGCCGACGCGGTCCAGCTGGGCTTCGGTCAGCCAGTTCAACAGGTACTGGAAGTCTTCTTCGGTTTCGCCGGGGAAGCCGACGATGAAGGTCGAACGGATGATCAGGTCCGGGCAGATTTCGCGCCAGTTCTTGATGCGCGCCAGGGTCTTGTCTTCGAAGGCCGGGCGTTTCATGGCTTTGAGGACTTTCGGGCTGGCGTGCTGGAACGGGATGTCCAGGTACGGCAGGATTTTCCCGGCGGCCATCAGCGGGATCAGCTCGTCGACGTGCGGGTACGGATAAACGTAGTGCAGGCGAACCCAGACGCCGAGGGTGCTCAGGGCTTCGCAGAGTTCGGTCATGCGGGTTTTCACCGGCGCGCCGTTCCAGAAACCGGTGCGGTATTTCACGTCGACGCCATAGGCGCTGGTGTCCTGGGAAATCACCAGCAGCTCTTTGACGCCGGACTTGACCAAGCGCTGGGCCTCGTCGAGCACGTCACCGACCGGGCGGCTGACCAGTTTGCCGCGCATCGACGGGATGATGCAGAAGCTGCAGCTGTGGTTGCAGCCTTCGGAAATCTTCAGGTAGGCGTAGTGGCGCGGGGTCAGTTTGATCCCTTGCGGCGGCACCAGGTCGATCAGCGGGTTGTGATCCTGACGCGGCGGCACGACGTCGTGCACGGCGTTGACCACTTGCTCGTACTGCTGCGGACCGGTCACGGCCAGCACACTCGGGTGCACGTTACGGATATTGCCTTCTTCGACGCCCATGCAGCCGGTCACGATGACCTTGCCGTTTTCCTTGATGGCTTCGCCGATCACTTCCAGGGACTCAGCCTTGGCCGAGTCGATGAAGCCGCAGGTATTGACCACCACGACGTCGGCGTCCTGATAAGTGGACACAACGTCATAGCCTTCCATGCGCAGCTGGGTAAGGATGCGCTCGGAGTCGACCAGTGCTTTCGGGCAACCCAGGGATACGAAGCCAACCTTTGGATTGGCCGGCGCAGGAGTGGTGGACATGTCTAACCTCGGTATTTGTGACGCCTCCAGCCGATGACGGCAAGGCGACAGACGGGCGCTATGTTGCACCCTCTGGTCAAAAAGTGCGCAATTCTAACGATGGGCGGCGCACTTGACCAGCTTTATGCAGGGAAATACGACGAGTGCTGCGCTATGCTTCGCGCCGTTACGCTTTATCGATTTTTTACAGTCAATAAAACGTCTGTAACAACAAGTAAAACAGTGCATGCTGCACCACAAATCATAGTGCTTCTTCGAAGAGGCCGGATCTGAGTAGTAGGAGTGACGGATGGGGCAGGCAAGTAGTCAGGCGATAGCCGGTGGGCATTCGGCGGCGAAGCCGATCAGCATGCTGGTCGCGGCGGTCGGAGTGGTTTATGGCGACATCGGCACGAGCCCGTTGTACACCCTCAAAGAAGTGTTTACCGGTGGCTATGGCGTAGCGGTCAACCATGACGGCGTGCTGGGCATTCTGGCGCTGATCTTCTGGTCGCTGATCTGGGTCGTGTCAATCAAATACATACTGTTCGTATTGCGGGCCGACAACCAGAGCGAGGGTGGGATCATGGCCTTGACCGCGCTGGCACGACGAGCGGCGGGGGGGCATGCAAAATTACGCACGCTGCTGGTGGTTTGCGGGCTGATCGGCACGGCTTTGTTCTACGGCGATAGCATGATCACCCCGGCGATTTCCGTACTGTCGGCGATTGAAGGGCTGGAGCTGGCCTTCGAAGGCATCGACCATTGGGTGGTGCCACTGTCGCTGGTGGTGCTGGTGGCGTTGTTTCTGATTCAACGTCACGGTACGGCGCGGATCGGCATTCTGTTCGGGCCGATCATGGTCACCTGGTTTCTGGTACTCGGTGCAATGGGTGTGTATGGCATCAGCCAGCACCCGGAAGTGTTGCAAGCGATAAACCCGGTGTGGGGCGTGCGCTTCTTCGTGGACCATTCAGGCATGGGGATCACTATTCTTGGCGCCGTGGTGCTGGCGTTGACCGGTGCCGAGGCGCTGTACGCCGACATGGGCCATTTCGGTCGCAAGCCGATCGCTCGGGCCTGGTTCATTCTGGTGCTGCCCGCACTGGTACTGAACTACTTCGGTCAGGGCGCATTGCTGCTCGGTGATCCGGAAGCCGCCCGCAACCCGTTCTATCTGCTGGCGCCAAGCTGGGCGCTGATCCCGTTGGTAGTGTTGTCGACCATGGCCACGGTGATTGCCTCGCAAGCGGTCATCTCCGGTGCGTTCTCCCTGACCCGCCAGGCGATCCAGCTCGGCTATATTCCGCGGATGCGCATTCAGCACACCTCCAGTGCCGAGCAAGGGCAGATTTATATCGGCGCGGTGAACTGGTCGCTGATGGTCGGCGTAATCCTGCTGGTACTGGGCTTCGAGTCCTCCAGCGCCCTGGCCTCGGCCTACGGCGTGGCGGTGACCGGGACCATGTTGATGACCACGATTCTGGTGTCGGCGGTGATGCTGCTGCTGTGGAAGTGGCCACCGGTTCTTGCGGTCCCGGTGTTGCTCGGTTTCCTGTTGGTGGACGGTCTGTACTTCGCCGCCAACGTGCCGAAAATCGTTCAGGGTGGCGCGTTCCCGGTGATCGCCGGTATCGCACTGTTCATCCTGATGACCACCTGGAAACGCGGCAAGCAATTGCTGGTGGATCGCCTGGACGAAGGCGGGTTGCCGCTGCCGATCTTCATCAGCAGTATCCGCGTGCAACCGCCACATCGGGTCCAGGGCACCGCTGTGTTCCTTACCGCTCGCCCGGATGCCGTGCCCCACGCGCTGTTGCACAATCTGCTGCATAACCAGGTGCTGCACGAGCAAGTGGTGTTGCTGACAGTGGTGTACGAAGACATCCCGCGCGTCCCGCCGCAACGACGTTTCGAGGTCGATTCTTACGGCGAAGGCTTCTTCAGGGTCATCCTGCACTTCGGTTTCACCGACGAGCCGGACGTGCCGCAAGCACTGAAGCTGTGTCATCTCGATAACCTGGACTTCAGCCCGATGCGCACCACGTACTTCCTCAGCCGCGAGACAGTCATCGCCTCCAAGCTCGAAGGCATGGCCCGCTGGCGCGAGGCGTTGTTCGCCTTCATGCTGAAAAACGCCAATGGCAACCTGCGTTTCTTCAATCTGCCGCTGAACCGGGTGATTGAACTAGGTACCCAGGTCGAGATGTAAGCCCCCATGAAAAAGCCCCCGTTGCCATGAAGGTAGCGGGGGCTTTTTTGTGTCTGTGCCTTTACTTGCTTTCAGGCAATTCTTCTTCAGATTCGGTCTTTGTTCGGGCGGGTCGCGGTGTCAGCACCTTCACCACATCATCAATCACCGCCTTACTCATCGCCGTCAAATAATGCGCGGCCCAGGCGTGGCGGTCGGTGTCTTTTGCGTAGGCTGCATCCTCGGTAAATGATCTGGCGAGGAACAGCAGGTCGGAGGCTTGTGACAATGCATCAACGATGGGGACGCCGGCGCGGACGTTGAATAGCGCCTGATCCGAGCAGTAGATGAGAGGGGTGAAGCCGAGGGTTTTTAGTTCTGAAATCGCGGAAACATCAATTTTAGTCATAGTCAAAAATCCTAGTTGAGGAGCTGACTCATTCGTTTCCAAGCGAATGGGTGACAGCTGTACGCAGGTTGGAAACCGGGAACTAGGAAACCGGCACGCCCGAGGGCGTCCCACGCACAGCTGCCATAACTCATGATCACAAAAAACGCATGCAATCATGAAGGGGCRCTGTTGCGGCTAGTATCCGACGGGTTTCCAAGCCCGATCGCTGAATGGTCAGCGACGTCCGAGAGTATCCCGTCGAAGAAAAACGCAACAAGACGGCAAAGTGCCCAAAAAGAAAGATTCGGAGTTTGCCTACAAGGTCTGCGGGCGTCATCCGATATTGTGACACCTTCTGTAAACGAGACTAAACATGTCCCCATTTATCTGAGTTCAGCGCAGCCCCCTGTGGTGCGGTTAAATTGCGTGCTAATGAAAAAGCCCCCGCAACCATAAGGTGTCGGGGGCTTTTTTGTGTCCGGGGACTCAGATCACTCCTGAGCCGCCGTCTCCTTCGCTTGACGCTTCACGATGGCATCCACCAATCGCTGCGCCAACGCCGGGTAGTTCTCGTCGAAGTGATGGCCGCCAGGCAGTTTCATCGCTTCGCCCACGGCGGTCTTGTCGGTGCAGCCGCTCTCGTCGACTTCTTCCTCACCGTAGATGCACACCACTTTCGCCGGCGGCAGCTTGGCCATTTCCGGGCCGGTGGCGGYTTCTTTGCCGGCGTTGCCGAGCCAGCCTTCGACTTCGATCTCGAAGCTGCCGGTGCGGGCGAAGGCCAGCAGGATGATTGCGTCGACCCGCTGCTGTTCGGCTTCCGGCAGGCGGTTGTAGATGGCTGGCAGAACGTCGGCGCCGAATGAGTAGCCGGTCAGGATGAAGCGCTTGGTGCCCCATTTCTGCCGGTAGTGCTGCATCAGTTCGGTCAGGTCCAGGGCGCTTTGTTCCGGGCTCTTGTGCTGCCAGTAGTAGCGCAGGGTGTCGATGCCGACCACTGGGTAGCCGATCTTGGCCATCTCGCCGGCCACGTCGCGGTCCAGGTCGCGCCAGCCGCCGTCGCCGGAGAGGAATAGGGTCACGGTGTCCTTGGCTTGGCCGGCTGGCACTTCGACCACCGGAATCTGCAGGCCGCCAGCGGCTTTATCGCCACCGACGAGGGTTTTGCGCAGTTCGTTGTTCAGCACTTGCGGCAGGTTGATGTCGTAGTCGCTGATGCTGGTTTCGGCGTTGGGCTGGTCACGCACGAAGCCGGCGCTGGTGTCGTCCGGGTTGTCGTTCCAGGCCACCAGCCAGTGACCGTGGGCGGCACTTTTTGGCAGCAGATGAGTGCAGCCAGGTTTTTCCAGGGCCAGGTCAACCGAAATGGCCTGGGCCTTGTCGTCCTTCTGCTCGGCCAGCCAGCGCCACGCCAGCACGGCGCCAGGGCCGATGCCGCTGACCAGGGTTGCCGGGCCTTTGAGCTCTCTGAGGCCTGCCTGCAGAGCGCGACTTTGCTGGATGCAGTCCTTGGGCAGGATCACCTGGACGATCTGCGCAGAGCCGCTGCGGCTCAGGGTCATCAATTGTTTATCGCTGAGCTTCTGCTCTTCATTGACCGCCACCAGCACCTGCGCGCGCGGCGTKGTGCCGGGGATGACGCGGGTCATCGCGGCGCCATCGGCTGGCGTCAGCAGTTCGAGGGTCGGTTCGGGTGCCGGGCGTTTCAGGTACCAGTAACCGCTACCGACAATCAGGGCCAGCACTACCAGTGTGGCCAGTACGTACCGCAGGGAGCGTTGAATCATCAGCGTTTCACCAATCCAGTCAAGCCGCCCGCAATCAGGGCGGCAGTGTCGGCCAGGGCCACCAGCGGATCGAGTCCGGCGGGCACGGCCATATAACGGGGTTCCCAGTCAGGCTGGAACTTGTCTTTGAAGCGGCGCAAACCTTGGAAGTTATACAGCTGCTCACCACGGCGGAACACCATCGAGCCCAAGCGCTGGGTCAGTGGTGCGCCGCGCCGGGGTTGCAACCCCGACAATGGCACCATGCCCAGGCTGAAGCGCGCGTATCCATGATTTTTATAATGTTGAATCAGGCCGACCATCATGAATTCCATGGTCAGCTTAGGGGCGTCGGGGTGTGCGCGCATCAGGTCGAGGCTGGCCAGTTCATGACCGTAGGTCTCGAGCAGGTTGGCGAACGCCACCGGGCGCCCTTCGAAACGAATCACCGCGACACGGAAGTGCTTGAGGTAGTCATCGCTGAAACGCCCAAGCGAGAAGCCTTTCTCGCGCACATTCTTGCCGGTCAGCCAGGCATCGGAAATCACCTTGAGCTCGTCCATCGGCGCTTGCCCCGGCTCATGGATCTCCAGCGAAAGGCCGTCACGGGTGCCACGGTTCCAGGTGTAGCGCAGGTCCTTCATCTCTTTGCCTTTGGCTTCGAGATCGAAACGCTTGAGGTCGACCCGGGCTTCTTCGCCGAGCTTGATCGCAGTCAGGCCGATGTCCATGTAGTACGGCAGGTTCTCGGCACGCACTTGATAAAACACAGGGCGGGCGTGGTGGATATCGCACAGGTCACGGAACTGCCAGATCATTTCCGCCCGTTGCTGGGTCGGGCCGATCGGGTCATACAGCGCTACCAGGCTGCGGCCACGGCGGGCGTACATCAGGAACGCCTCGTCGTTGGGGTGAAACAGCAGCGCCTTGTCACCGGTCAGGGCCAGGCCGCCATCCGGTTGGGACGAGGCCATGAGGATATTAGCCGCGCGCTCCAGTTCATCGGAGGTTGGCAGGTGGATTATCGGACGCGCGGTACGCAGCAGCCACGTCAGGGACACCACCACCAGCAGCACCGCGGCACCCAGCAACGAACGCAAGCCTCGCGGGGCGTCGGCGTCGAGGGTGAACTGCCACCAGAGTTGATGGCTGTACGGAACGTCCTGATAGGCGAACAGCAGCAACCAGATCGATGCGCCGAGTACGCAAAGACTCGACACCAGATACAGCGGCGAAAACGGCAGCTCGGTCAGGCGGCTGGGACGGTAAAACGAACGCCGGAAAACCCCCAGCAAACTTGCTGTCAGGGTCATCAGGCTGGCTTCTTCCCAATCGAAGCCTTTGAGCAGAGAGAGCACGGCGCCGACCAACAACAGAATGGTGGTCAGCATCCACGCGGCCGACAGGCGGCGACGCAAGCCCTGAGCCAGCAGCAGGCAGAGCACGCCCACCAGGCTGGCGCCGAAGTGCGAGGCGTCGACCAGTCGATGCGGGATCAGAAAGCCGATGTGTTCAAGGCGCGTATCGATCTCCGGCGTTACGCCAGAGAACAGCAACACCACGCCGGACAGGAACACCAGCACCGCCAGAATCGGCGCGGCCAGGCCTGAGGCGGCGCGTAGCGTCTGGCGTGTCTGAAACAGGCGCTGGCCTTCGTTGATCAGCAGCAGTACGCAAGCCACCAGCAGCGGCAAGATCACGTAGATCAGGCGGTAGAGCAGCAGGGCGGCAGCCAGTGGCGCGGCACCGAGCTTGTCGGCGAAGGCCGCCAGCAAAATCGCTTCGAACACCCCGACACCGCCGGGTACATGGCTGAGCACGCCAGCGGCCAGGGCCAATAGATAGACCAGCAGGAACGCACCGAAGGGTGGCGCTTCGGGCAGCAACAGATAGAGCACTGTCGCGGCGGCGGCCACGTCCAGGGCGGTGATGACCAGTTGCAGGAAGGTCAGGCGGCGGCCCGGCAGGCGCAAGGTACGGCGGCCGACCTTGACCAGCAGGTTGTCCGGGTAAGGCTGTTCCGGCAAGCGACGGCGGTAGATACCGATCGCCAGTACCGTGGCGAGCAGCAGCACGGCCCCTGCAATCGCACCCAGCAACGTCTCGGAGAAACCCAGGGCCAGCGAGGCGGCGGGCAGGTTGCTGAGGGTGGCGAGGGCGGCCAGGGGCGGGAGGGCGCAGCCGAGCGAGAGGCTGGCAAACAGCRTCATGTGCGCGACTTCCGAAGCCCCCACGCCATGCCGTGCATATAGACGGTAGCGAACCGAGCCCCCCGACAGCAGCGACAGACCGATGGCATTGCCGATGGCGAAGGCGGTGAAGCCCCCCAGCGCCACGACTCGCGGCGCCAGTGTCACGCCGGCATAACGGCTGGCCGACCATTCGTAACCCAGCAGAATGATGAAGCCGACGACGGTCGCGCCTAACGCTCCCAGCAAGGCCGGTCTCGGCACTTCCAGGATCGAGTCGTGCAGCGCGTACAGATCGAGTTCGCTCAGCAGGTGACGACAGGCAATCAGCGCGATGGCGAACAGCAGCAAAGTGACCGCCAGACCGATGGGTTGACGGTATTTGCTGATTCGATCCAGCAAGCGCAGACGCTCGGCTTTGATCGGTTGTGTCGCTGTGACGGTGTYTTGTGGATCAGACGAGTTGGCGCGCATCAATCACCTCTTGGAT
>NZ_JBFTMK010000128.1:0-9953 GCF_056396965.1 Pseudomonas sp. 05N434 | reverse complement strand
CTGAAAAGGGTTGTCCATAATGCGTCACCGCCTGATTGAACGTGCAGTTGTTGACGGCTGTGATCGGGATTAGTTCGCAATACCAGACCACCGGCCTTCCATGTTCATGCRCTTTCTTCCGTGCCGCACAAGGGAGATAGCAAGGGGCATGCCGGAAAAACTGTCGGACAATGTTTACGGCAAAAAAACGGCGGGCACTCTGGCCCGCCTTCTTTTTGCCTGCCCGTTTCAGGGCATAAATGAATAGATGATCGCAGACAGTGCAATCAGACCGACCAACACCACGAACACGTTCGAGGCCTGGCCCGAGTACTGGCGCAAGGCCGGCACGCGGCGGATGGCGTACATCGGCATCAGGAACAACAGGCAGGCGATGATCGGCCCGCCGAGGGTTTCGATCATGCCCAGGATGCTCGGGTTGAAGGTCGCCACGGCCCAGCAACTGAGGATCATGAACAGCGCAGTGAGGCGGTTCAGCCAGCCGGCGGAGACGACTCGACCACGGCCACGCAGGCTTTTCACGATCAGGCCCTGAAAGCCTTCGCTGGCGCCGATGTAATGGCCCAGGAAGGATTTGGTGATTGCCACTAGTGCAATCAGCGGCGCGGCGTAAGCGATGACCGGCGTCTGGAAGTGGTTGGCCAGGTACGACAGGATCGAAATGTTCTGCGCCTTTGCCGCGGCCAAATCAGCCGGGGACAACGCCAGCACGCAGCTGAAGCAAAAGAACATCACCGTGACGACCATCATGGCGTGAGCAATCGCCAGAATGCCGCTGCTTTTGCGTTCGGCTTGCTTGCCGTAACGCTGCTTCTGATCGACGGCGAAAGCGGAAATGATCGGCGAATGGTTGAACGAGAACACCATCACCGGGATCGCCAGCCACAAGGTCTTGAAGAACAGCGGCAGCGGCATGCCTTCACTGGCGGTGGCGAAGAACGCGCCGTTCCAGTTCGGGATCAGGCTGATGCCCAGTAGCAGCAATGCCGCGACGAACGGGTAAACCAGCACACTCATGCACTTGACGATGACGCCCTGACCACAACGGACGATGGCCATCAGGCCGAGAATCAACCCCAGTGACAGGATCGCCCGAGGCGGTGGCGTCATGTGCAACTGGTGCTCCATGAGGCTGCTCAGGGTATTGGTCAGCGCTACGCTGTACACCAGCAGAATCGGGAAAATCGCGAAGAAATACAGCAACGTGATCAGCTTGCCGGCACCGATGCCGAAGTGTTCTTCCACCACTTCAGTGATGTCCCCGGAACGGCCGGACAACACGAAACGAGTCAGACCGCGGTGTGCAAAGAATGTCATCGGAAACGCCAGCACTGCCAGGATCAGCAGCGGCCAGAAACCACCCACGCCGGCGTTGATCGGCAAAAACAGCGTGCCGGCGCCAATCGCTGTGCCATAGAGGCCAAGCATCCAGGTGGTGTCGTGTTTACTCCAGCCTTTGTGGGTTATTTCGTTATTGCGTGTGAGGTCTACAGCGGGATTATCGGCAGCAGGTGTACGTACATCGGTCATCGTTTTCGCCTCGTTATTATTATTACTCGGGCTCACGTGTTGCGAACGGTCAGGAAATGCTCCTCAGCACTCCACCCAGCTAACCGCCAGGCCGCCCCGTGAAGTTTCTTTGTATTTGTCGTGCATATCGGCGCCGGTATCGCGCATGGTGCGGATCACCCGGTCCAGGGAAATGAAGTGTTTGCCGTCACCGCGCAGGGCCATTTGCGTGGCGTTGATCGCCTTCACCGCGGCAATCGCGTTGCGCTCGATGCACGGCACTTGCACCAGACCGCCGACCGGATCGCAGGTCAGGCCGAGGTTGTGTTCCAGGCCGATTTCAGCGGCGTTTTCCAGTTGTTCCGGGGTGGCGCCGAGCACGTCGGCCAAACCGGCGGCGGCCATGGCACAGGCGGAGCCGACCTCGCCTTGGCAGCCGACTTCGGCGCCAGAAATCGAGGCGTTTTTCTTACAAAGAATGCCTACGGCAGCCGCGCCCAAAAAGAACGCCACGACGTCATCGTCCGATGCGTCCGGGTTGAATTTCATGTAGTAGTGCAGCACGGCCGGAATGATCCCCGCCGCCCCGTTTGTAGGCGCGGTGACCATCCGTCCGCCCGCGGCGTTTTCTTCGTTCACGGCGAGGGCGAACAGGTTCACCCACTCCATGGCCGACAGGGTGGAGCTGATGACGTTCGGTTTGCCGATTTCCAACAGGCTGCGATGCAATTTCGCGGCGCGGCGGGGAACATTCAGACCGCCGGGAAGGATGCCTTCGTGACGCAAGCCTTGCTCGACGCACTCGCGCATTACCGACCAGATGTGCAACAGGCCCTGACGGACTTCGGCTTCGCTGCGCCAGGCCAATTCATTGGCCATCATCAATTCGGACACCCGTAGACCGTGCTGTTTGCAGAGCTTGAGCAATTCGGCGGCGCTGGAGAAATCGTACGGCAGCACAACGTCGCTGGCCGGCGCAATGCCGGACTCGGCTTCGGCCGCGTCGATGATGAAACCGCCGCCCACCGAGTAGTACGTCTGCTCGAACAGCTCACCGGTTTCGCCGAAGGCTGTCAGGGACATGGCGTTAGGGTGGTAGGGCAGGCTCTCGTCGAGCAGCAGGAGATCGTGCTGCCAGTTGAAGGCGATGGTCGCTTTGCCGGCCAGGGACAGCTTGCCGGTTTCCCGCAGGTGCAGGATGCGCGAATCGATGGTGGTCGGGTCGATGCTATCCGGCCATTCGCCCATCAGGCCCATGACACAGGCGCGGTCGGTGGCATGGCCGACGCCGGTGGCTGAAAGCGAACCGTAAAGCCGGATTTCGACCCGACGGACGGCGGCCAGTAAATGCTGGTCAATCAGTGCTTGGGCAAAGGTCGCTGCAGCGCGCATCGGGCCGACGGTGTGGGAACTGGACGGACCGATGCCGACTTTGAAGAGATCGAAAACACTGATAGCCATGCTAAAGCCTATACAAGCAATGGAAGAGAAATCGCCGCCATTTTTGTAGGCCAAGCGCAATGTCGGCGATACYGCCTACCTCGGTCCTACGTGACCAATGAAACTTCCTAAGACAGCCTTTAGCAGGACTAAACGATGAGTCGTCAATTGCACGCCCAGAYTTATGTCTGGCTGCACGTGTTTTCCTGTGCCGCGCGGCACCTGTCGTTTACCCGTTGTGCCGAAGAACTGCACATCACGCCGGGTGCGGTCAGTCAGCAAATTCGGCAACTGGAAGAGCGGCTGGGTTTTCGCCTGTTCCACCGTCGCGCTCGTGGCGTGGAATTGAGTGCGCAAGGCCAGCGCCTGGCCATTACGGTCAACGAGGCTTACGGCAGCATCGACGCAGAATTGCGACGACTGGATGCGGGAATGATCAGCGGGATTTTGCGGGTGCGTTCGATTCCCTCGTTCCTGAGCAAATGGCTGACCCCGCGTTTGCCGCGTTTGCAGCAGCGTTTTCCGGACATTCAATTGCGCCTGGTGGCGGAGGACAGCAGCGTGCCGTTGCACGAGGGAGATTTCGATCTGGCGATCGATCTGAATGACGGCRGCTATCCCGGATTGTTATCCACAGCCTTGCTCGACGAGCAGATATTTCCGGTGTGCGCCCCGAGCCTGTTGCGAGGGCGTCCGCCGCTGCACGGCCCGGCAGACTTGATGCACTTTCCGTTGTTGCACGACATCACCGCCTGGCGCGGCAGTTACGAATACGCGGAATGGGAGTTTTACCTCAATGCCATCGGTTTCGAAGGCGCGGACGTGCGGCGCGGGCACACCTTCAACCGCAATCACCTGACCATCGAAGCGGCGATTGCTGGGATGGGCGTGGCGATTGCGCGGCGAACGCTGCTTAACGATGAGCTGGAACGGGGCACGCTGATCGTGCCGTTTGGCCTGGCGGTGCCTAATCACAAGCGCTACGTGCTGCTCTACGCGCCGGGTGCGCTGAGCCATCCGGGCGTGCGCGCGGTGCATGACTGGCTGGTGGAAGAGGCGGGGATTTTTCGTGACCTGCATCCGCTGGGGGGCGCGGCAGATGTGACCATTTGTGACTGAAGACAGGGCCGACCCAACTCCCGACATTAACAGCGCTTTTGCTCGTTGTCCGGCTTTTTTTGCGTATGAATATTTATCTTTTTTTAGGGGTTGAAATGTTCCGCGCACACACCGATTGTGTAACCAAGAGGTTGCGGTGATGACGCCCAAGGGCCAGCCGATGCGCCTCTTGCGAGCTAGCTGAAATAAGGGAAGAACTATGCAAATCCAAGTCAATAGCGATAACCATATTCAAAGCAGTAAACGACTGGAGGAGTGGGTACGTACTACCATTGAGAGCACGCTCGAACGTTATGAAGAGGACCTGACCCGCGTCGAGGTCCATCTGCGGGACGAGAACGGCGACAAGCCTGGTCCCCATGACATGCGCTGCCAGCTGGAAGCGCGGCCAAAAGGCCACCAACCAATTTCCGTTACCCATAAAGCTGACTCCCTGGAACTGGCGATCGACGGGGCAGCCGAAAAACTTGAACATGCGCTGGAGCATATGTTTGGCAAATTACGCGGCAAACCACGCGCCGCTGTGGTGCCGTTCGATAGGGGCGCTCATGCCGATGCGCTGCTTGAGGATGAGTTTCTCGAGAACGAACAGGCTGCGCTCAATGGCTGAGGCCTGATTCACCTTTTACCTTCCTGATTAAAACGGGCCTGCGATTGCAGGCCCGTTTTGTTTCTGGCGTGAGAGCTGCCGAAGGCTGTGATCTTTTACTCTTTGTTCTAGCGTAAAAACGCCTGCCGATACTCCCCAGGCGTCCCACCCAACGCCTGTCGAAACCGGTTGGTGAAATGGCTCGCACTGGCAAACCCGCACGCCAGCGCAATCTCCCCCAACGGCTGCGACGATGCGCGCAACAACTCCCGCGCGCGCCTCAGACGCCGCGCCAACACATACTGATGCGGCGGCAAGCCGAAGCTCACACGAAACATCCGCGCAAAGTGATATTCCGACAGCGCGCACAAGCTCGCCAATTGCCCAAGGCTGATCGCCTCCGCCAACTGACTGTCGATGAACTCCACCAGTTGCCGCCGCTGATGCGCCGCCAATCCACCCTTGAGGCGCAGGCCCTGACGCACACCAACCTGGCTGAGCAAGGCGTGGCTGAGCATCTCGTGGGCCAGGCTGCTGGTGAGCAGGCGTTCGCCGGGTTCGTCCCAGTTGAGGCTGATCAACTGCCGAAAGTGCCGTACTTGCTGCGGGTCTTCGAGGAACGTGCGCTCGCGCAACTGCAATTCCCGTGGCTCGCGATCCAGCAACGTGACGCAACCAAGGGCAAATTGTTCGGGGCTGAAATACAGGTGGGCCAGGCGAATGTCGCCGTTGATCACCCAGCCTGACTGATGGTCGGCCGGCAGAATGCACAGCTTGTCCGGGCCGCCCTTGGTGCCGGGCTGGTCGCGGCGAAAGGTGCCGGTGCCGCCGGCGATGTAGCACGACAAAGTGTGATGGCTCGGCGCTTCGTAGTCCTGGGCGTCATGGTGGTTGCTCCACAAAGCCGCAGCCATGCCGTCACCGAGCTCGGCGCTGTGCTCCAGGCGAGCATTGGGCGAGCGGTTGAGGGCTTGAAAGACTTGCAACGTTTCCAGTGCGGCCATGATCGGTTCTCTCCAACGCCTTGCATCCTACTCCGTAGACGCTGGCCTGCCAGCCTGCGGGCCGACAAAAGCGCAAGTTTATGCAAGTGAAAAAGGGGGGCGCGCCGGACACTGAAGGCCTATTCAGGAGTCTTCACCATGAACCTCTCGCTATACCTGCTGACCGTATTGATCTGGGGCACCACCTGGATTGCCTTGAAATGGCAATTGGGCGTGGTGGCGATTCCGGTGTCGATCGTCTATCGCTTCGGCCTCGCCGCGCTGGTGCTGTTCGTGATGTTGTTGCTTAGCCGGCGCCTGCAAGTGATGAACCGTCGCGGGCATCTGATTTGCCTGGCGCAGGGGCTGTGCCTGTTCTGTATCAATTTCATGTGCTTCCTCACCGCCAGCCAGTGGATCCCCAGCGGTCTGGTCGCCGTGGTGTTTYCCACCGCCACGTTGTGGAATGCCTTCAATGCGCGGGTGTTCTTCGGCCAGAAAATCGCCCGCAACGTGTTGATGGGCGGCGCGTTGGGCTTGCTCGGTCTTGGTCTGTTGTTCTGGCCGGAGCTGGCCGGTCATACCGCCAGCCCGGAAACCTTGCTCGGGTTGGCCCTGGCGTTGCTCGGAACCTTGTGCTTCTCGGCGGGCAACATGCTGTCGAGTCTGCAGCAGAGGGCCGGCCTGAAACCCCTGACCACCAATGCCTGGGGCATGGCTTATGGCGCAGCGATGTTGTCGGTGTGGTGCCTGGTCAAAGGTATCCCGTTCGACATGGAATGGAACGCCCGTTACATCGGCTCGTTGCTGTACCTGGTGATTCCGGGCTCGGTGATCGGCTTCACCGCCTACCTGACGCTGGTCGGGCGCATGGGGCCGGAGCGGGCGGCGTATTGCACCGTGTTATTCCCGGTGGTGGCGCTGAATGTGTCGGCGTTTGCCGAGGGCTATCAATGGACGGCGCCGGCATTGGTGGGGTTGGTGCTGGTGATGTTGGGCAATGTACTGGTGTTTCGTAAGCCCAAGGCACCGATGGTGCAGGGAAGCGGCAAATTGGCCTGATGCTTTGACCGAGCGCTGAACAACTCAGCGCTCGATTCTGATAGCGATATAAATCAGCAACGGCAATATGAAGTCGACAATATGCCGAGAACGGGCAGGTGTTTAAAACACCCGCCCTTTTTGATCAGCCTTTCCACACTTGTGGGTTCACCAGATCCTGCGGTCTTTCACCCAACAAGGCACTGCGCAAGTTAGCCAACGCACGGTTGGCCATGGCTTCGCGGGTTTCGTGCGTGGCCGAGCCGATATGCGGCAGGGTCACGGCGTTTTTCAGTTGGAACAGCGGTGATTCAGCCAGTGGTTCTTTCTCGTAGACGTCCAGCCCGGCGCCACGAATCCGGTTGTTTTGCAGCGCTTCGACCAGCGCCGGCTCGTCTACCACCGGGCCACGGGCGATGTTCACCAGAATGGCGCTCGGTTTCATCAACGCCAGTTCGCGGTGGCTGATCAGGTGCCTGGTTTTTTCGCTAAGCGGCACCACCAGGCAGACGAAATCGGCTTCGGCCAGCAGTTGATCCAGGCTACGGAACTGTGCGCCGAGTTCCTGTTCCAGTGCGGTCTTGCGGCTGTTGCCGCTGTAGATAACCGGCATGTTGAAGCCCAGTCGACCACGACGGGCGATGGCCGCGCCGATGTTGCCCATGCCGACGATGCCTAAGGTTTTGCCATGCACATCGCTGCCGAACAACGGTGCACCGACGGTGGCTTGCCATTGGCCTGCCTTGGTCCAGGCGTCCAGCTCGGCGACGCGGCGGGCACTGCTCATGAGCAGGGCGAAGGCCAGGTCGGCGGTGCTTTCGGTGAGCACGTCGGGGGTGTTGGTGAGCATGATCCCGCGTTCGTTGAAGTAGGCGAGGTCATAGTTGTCGTAGCCGACGGAGACGCTGGACACCACTTCCAGTTTGCTGGCGTTCTCCAGTTGCGCCCGGCCGAGTTTGCGACCAACGCCGATCAGGCCATGGGCGTGGGRCAGGGCTTCGTTGAACTGGGCGGCGATGTCGCCGTTTTTCGGGTTCGGCACGATCACATCGAAATCCTGTTGCAGGCGTTCGATCATGGGCGGAGTGATGCGGCTGAAGGCGAGGACGGTTTTTTTCATTGGAGAGGGGCTCGTCGGGCGTGGAGATTGCCAAGCAAGCTAACATTCTTCGCGGACATTATGCGAGTGCTCGGATTGCCCGGGTGTACGCCATCCAAAATTGTGGGAGCGAGCGGTGCGGCGATCCGACTTGCCCGCGAAGGCCGCCTGACTGCCGGCCAATCACCCATAGATGAACCCGTTCAACTGTAGGAGCAGAGCTTGCTCGCGAAAGCGGTGTGTCAGGCGGCGTAAATGTTGAATGCTGGAAAGCCTTCGCGGGCAAGCCTCGCTCCTACAGGGGGTCAGCTGTGTGGCGCGGGCTTCGGTACGTCGACGTTATCCAGCACCCGGTTCACCGCCAGTTCGGCCAGCATGATGACTTGCTGGATCGCCAGGATCGTGTGCCGCTGCGGGGCGTCGACATAGGCGGCAATGTCGCTGGTCATGACGCTGGCCGAGGCCAGGGATTCGCAGACATGGGCCAGCAGGCTCTCGTTGTCCATGTCCGGCGCGACCTGAAACATCCTGCTTGGCTTGCGGCCTTCTGGTTTTTTCGGAGTGGGCTTGAGGTAGTGATCGAGCGCTCGTTCGGCGGCTTCGTTGAGTTTTTTCGAATCGAGAGATTCGTAGGGGGAAACGTCGTCGGTTTCCGGAGGGTTCGGTGTTTCTTTAATCATGCGGAAGTTACTCATTGGCAGATGAAGTGGAACTGCCATCTTTCGTTTTCCAGACGAAAGGGTGGCAGCTGTGCGCGGACTGGAAAAACCGGAACACCCACCAAAACCCGGCAGACCCGAAGGTCTCCCGCGCACAGCCGCCATAACAAGGATTGCGTGCAGTAAAAAGCGTCGCAGTATGCCATGGGGTGTGGTCAGTGTTCGCCAGGTTTTCCAGACCTGATCGCTGATTTTGCAGCGACCCACAAAGCCTACCCACTTCGCTTCCGACCCAACAACCGACAGAACTCGTCGGAAACATCCCCCAAAATCACCGCGTCTGTAGGACCGTGAAATCAGTTCGCCAGCCGAGCCCCGCCCAAGCTGCCGCTCAATTCATACGCCGCCAATTCCGCCTGATGCGCCGCCAGAATCTCCGGCAACGATCCACGCAAGTATTCGACCCAGGTCTTGATCTTCGCGTCCAGATACTGCCGCGACGGGTAAATCGCATACAGATTCAATTCCTGCGAGCGGTACTTTGGCATCACCCGCACCAGCGTACCGTTGCGCAGCCCTTCAATCGCCGCATACACCGGCAACACCCCAACCCCCATGCCGCTGGTGATCGCTGTCTTCATCGCGTCAGCGGAGTTCACCAAGAACGGTGAGCTGTTGATGGTGACCATTTCCTGGCCTTCGGGGCCATCGAAAGCCCACTTTTCCAGCGGGATCACCGGGCTCACCAGGCGCAAGCACATGTGATTGAGCAAGTCGCTGGGCTTCTGCGCGCAGCCGTTGGCTTTTACATAGGCGGGCGATGCGCAAACGATGCTGTAGGTGATGCCCAAACGTTGGGAGACGAAGCCCGAGTCGGGCAGTTCGCTGGCGAGCACGATGGACACGTCGTAGCCCTCGTCGAGCAAGTCCGGCACACGGTTGGCCATGGTCAGGTCGAAGGTCACGTCGGGGTGGGTCTTGCGGTAGCGAGCGATGGCGTCGATGACGAAGTGCTGACCGATGCCGGTCATGGTGTGCACCTTGAGTTGCCCGGCCGGGCGCGCGTGGGCGTCGCTGGCCTCGGCTTCGGCTTCTTCGACATAGGCCAGGATCTGCTCGCAGCGCAACAGATAGCGCTTGCCCGCTTCGGTCAAGGCAATGCGCCGGGTGGTGCGGTTGAGCAGGCGGGTTTGCAGGTGGGCCTCCAGGTTGGAGACCGCGCGCGAGACGTTGGCCGTGGTGGTGTCCAGTTGTACGGCGGCGGCGGTGAAGCTGCCGGCCTCGGCCACGTAACTGAAGGCGCGCATGTTTTGCAAAGTGTCCATGGGGTGCTCTCTTGGCGGATGGCAAATTGTGACACGAAGTTTCAGAGACTGAGACCCCGACCAAGGGATTATCTCGTTAACGGTAACAAAGATTCACAAGAATCCCGGCTTATCGCCAACAAGGCCCACCCCTAGAATTGCGCCGACTGTAGGAGCCGGCTTGCTGGCGATGGCATCACTGCGGTCTTC
>NZ_JBFTMK010000127.1:0-9958 GCF_056396965.1 Pseudomonas sp. 05N434 | reverse complement strand
TCGTCAGCACCATAGGGAAACTGGCCAGACGAATCGTCCCGCGCTGGATGCCTTTAGCGGCGTCGACGGTGCTGCGGATGTTTTCCAGGGCACCGAGCATGGTTCGTGCCTGTTCGATCACAGGCAAGCCGATGGCGGTCGGCAAGGTCTGGCGGTTTTCCCGGCTGAACAGCTGAACGCCCAGGGTTTCTTCAATCAAGGCCAGTGCCTGGCTGGCACCGGATTGGGTTATGCCGACCCGTTCAGCGGCGCGGGTAATGTTGCCGGTATCGGCCACCGCCACCACCATTCGCCAATGCATCAGGTTCATCATGGCAGTAGCTTTCCTTATGGCAGTTTTCTGAAAGATTAATTTTACCGAGGGTGCCGCGCACTATGACACTGGCGCAAATCCGCAACCAGAGCCCTGYCCATGAAGTTGTATTACATCCCGCAAGCCTGCTCATTGGCGCCGCACATTGTGCTGCGCGAACTGGAGCTGCCGTTCGAGTTGGTCCGCGTCGACAACAGCAGCAAGAAAACCGTCACCGGCGATGACTTCCTCGCCATTAACCCCAAAGGCTACGTCGCGGCATTGCAGCTGGATAACGGCGATGTGCTGACCGAAGGCCCGGCGATCCTGCAGTACCTGGCGGATCTGCACCCGGAGGCAAACCTGGCACCGGCGAGCGGAACGTTCGAGCGGGTGCGGTTACAGGAATGGCTGAACTTCGTTTCGACCGAGATTCATGGCGGGCTGGGTTGGCTGTTCAATCCGCAGTTTGCGGACGAGGTGAAGGCGCTCATCAAAGAGAAACTGTTCAAGCGCTTTGCCGTGTTGAGCCGGACGCTGGAGCGGCAGGACTACTTGATGGCCGGCGGGTTCAGCATTGCCGATGCGTATCTGTTTACGGTGTTGCGTTGGGCTCGGCTGTTTGCGATTGATCTGGATGATTGGCCGGCGTTGGCGCGCTTTCAGGCGCGGGTTGATCAGCGGCCGAGCGTGAAAGCGACATTGGCGGCGGAGTTGGTGTAAGGCTTTAGATCGCTTCGCGGGCAAGCCCGCGATAGCTATCTATCAAACACCGCTGAACTACAAACTCGCACTCACTTTGCTCGCCACCTCACCCGGCACCCAGCCCTTCCACACTTGCGGCTGATCGCGCAAAAACGCTTCGGCGACCTGACGCGGTTGCTGGCGTTTTTCGCTCATCTGCCCCAGGGTCTGGTTGAGCAGATCGATCGGCAATTCGACCTTTTCGAAGAACGCCACCAGGTCCGGGTACTGCGCCTTGAACGGTGCCGACACGCCGATGGCCAGGCTGGCCGGCATCGAACGCGTGCCCTTGGGGTTCGGATTGTTGGCATCGGCCAGGGTTTTCCAGGCTTGCGCGTCGAACGGTGGCTCTTCGAGTTTCACCAATTTGAAGCGGCCCAACAGTGGCGTCGGCGACCAGTAGTAGAACAGCACCGGTTTGCCCCGGCGGATCGATGAAGCGACCTCGGCATCCAGCGCAGCGCCGGAACCGGTGCGGAAGTTCACGTAGCTGGCGGTCAGGTCATAGGCCTTGAGTTTCTGGCTGTTGACGATCTCCGACGTCCAGCCGGTCGGGCTGTTGAGGAAGCGTCCGCGGCTTGGGTCTTCGGGGTCGCGGAATACGTCCTTGTAGCGGGCCAGGTCGGCGACGGATTTCAGCTCCGGCGCCAAGGGTTTAATGCCGCGTTCCGGGTCGCCCTTGATCACGTATTCCGGCACCCACCAGCCTTCGGTGGCGCCTTTGACGGTATCGCCCAAACCAAACACTTTGCCCTCCGATGCCGCCTTGACCCAGGCCGGACTGCGCCCGGCCCACTCTTCGCCGATCACCTGGATGTCGTTCTTGGCCAACGCGGCTTCGAGGCTGACGGTGCTGCCGGGCAAGGTGTCGGTTGGGTAGCCATAACCTTTCTCGACGATCAGCCGCAGGATCTCGGTGATCAGGCTGCCGCTTTCCCAGGTGATGTCGCCGAAATGGATGGGTGTGGCTTTTTCTGCGGCGGGAACATGGCCAGCCACAAGGCTCAGGGCCAGCAGCGAACTGCCGAGCAGGGTTTTGATCGATCTCATGCGGACCTCCGGGTCTGGGGTGTTCGGTTCAAGGACGTTCGGTTCAAGGGTTCGTTGGCGCTGAGCAGTGCGCACAGAGCCTGGGAACGGGTCATGTAAACGCTGACCGAACGCTGGGAAATGCCCAGTTCGGCGGCAATTTGTGGGTAGGTCAGGCCGTCGACTCGCGACAGCAGAAACGTTGCCCTGACCTGGCTCGGCAGGCGGTCGAGGGTTCGATCCAGGTGCTTCAGGGTCTGGGAGAACTGCGCCAGGTCTTCAGGCGATGGCCCGCCAATCGGATCAGTCGGCAGTAACTGCTCGAGGTGTTGGCGTTCCAGATCCCGATGGCGCCACAGCTGATAAATCAATCGCTGGGCGATGGTAGTGAGTAAGGCGCGGGGTTCGCGAATCGGCGTCAGGCCTGGCGACTCGAGCAATTGCACGAAGGTTTCGGCGGCAATGTCTTCGACACTGGGACTGGCTCCCAGATATCGGCGCAGACGTGCGCACAGCCAGGTGTAGTGGGCGCGGAACAATCCGCCCACGTCGTTGCGATGGGAAACGTCGGCGCCGGACATAGGGGCTCCTTGGGTTAGGGGTCGCTGAATGTCCGGTGATCCGGTGGCGCGATCCTAGCAAGGAGCCTTATTCATTAAAAATACTTAAAATGAATTTTTATATTCCATAAATGAATTTACATGAATGAGCCTCATCGCAACCGCCCATACCCCAGCGCTTCGGCGTCCCGCTGATAATCGAGAATAATCTGATAGTCGCTCTCGCTGGCGGGCAACACTTCTTGCAGGCCCAACGTCTCGGCGACCTCGGGCAGTTCCTTCAATGTCTGGTTCATCACCTGTCGAAGCTGTTCAGCCTGCACATCAGTGGTGTCAGCCGCCGCGATGTACGGCAACGTCGGACTGAACGCGGTGCGCGCCAATATTCTCAAGCCAGCGACTTCTGCCTGGGCGTGCTGCGCCAGATAGGCGAAGGTCACGCTGTCGATGGCGGCCAGGTCCGCCAGGTCGTCACGCAGCCAGCGCAGGCTTTCGCGGTGGCTGCCGCTGATGGCGACACGGGCAAAAAACTGCCCGTCGCGGTGCAACGGCGCCAGTCGGTGACGCAACAGGTTCATGCCACTGTTGGAGTCTTCGCCGTTGATCACGCCGCGACTGCCGCGCAAGGCCGACAAGGTTCTTCGAGGATCATCGGCGCGAGTCAGCAACAGGCTGCAATGGTTGCCGCCGCTGCTGTCCGGCAGTTCATAACGAGGACGACCAATGACCCGGACGCGACCGCGCAAGGCTGTCATCAACGGGTAACCACAGGTTTGGGTCAGCAGCAGGTGCGGGGATAGCCAAAGGTCCATCAGCGACAGTTCTTCGGCATCAAGGCGGGTGCTGCCGAGCTGTTCGAGTATCTGCGACAGCCAACGCTCGTTGGCTTGGTGGATCGGCTCGGGAGCGACGTACATCAGTAATTCAGCGAGGTGTTGTGTCATCGAATATTTCTTCACCAGTGAAAATCAATGAAACGGATGCCGCGGACTGTCAATCGCCCTCACCCCGTGCCAACGCACCCACTGGCCATAACCCCGCACCAGAAACCCGCCACTGCGCGCCAGCCATTGATCGCGACGCGCGCGGTACACCCGTGGCAAGTCGTACCAGGGCAGCCCCGGCAAATCGTGGTGCACCAGGTGCAGATTGAGATTCAGGAACAACCAGCGCCACGGCCACCCCGCTTCATTGATGACGGTGCGTTGCTCCGGTTGCGCATGCGGACGGTGTTCATAGTAGGAGCGAATCATTGCAATCGACAGCGCCGGCACGCTGATCAGCAACAGGTAATACCAGACCGGCAGCACGCTGTAGCGCGCGATGAACGCCAGCATCAGCAGCGTCAGCGCACCATGGCTCAGCCACATCAACCAGGCTTGGCGCTCACCCGTTTTCAGCCGTTGCAGCTCCTCCCGCACCAGCGCCAGCAAGGCCAGTGGCGCACCGAGGACCAAGCGCCCCAGCACGGTTTTGTTCAGCCAGTGCAGGCCCTGTTCGAACAGCGAACTGCGCTGCCACTGTTCAGCGCTCAGGTAGCGGCTTTCCGGGTCGCTACCTGGGATGGTCAGGTCTTCGTCGCGGTGATGCAGCAAATGGCTGTCGCGGTACAAGGTGTAGGGATACCAGACCGCAAACGGCGCATAACCGAGGACTTTATTCAGCATTGGCCAACGGGTGGGATGACCGTGCAGCAATTCGTGCTGCACCGACAACCACAACACCAGCAGTGGAATCAGCAACAACGTGCTCCACCAGAGCCCCAACCGGGCACTGCCCAGCACAATACTGAACCAGCCGACGTAAACGCCGATCAGCAACAGCCAGGTCGGCCACTCGGTGCGAGCGGTGAAACGTTGGCGCAGGGTTTCGATTTCTTCACGATGGGCAGCGTCAAAGTAATGGGGCATGGCTTTGCTCAGAACGGGAACCAATCCCCCTCTGTGCAACGGCGCCGGGATTTCTTGCAGATTGTTTGGTTATTTCGATAGACGCAAAAAACAGGAGCCCGAGGACTCGGGCTCCATGGACGCGGGATCAGTGGCCGAACACATTCACCTTCTTGGCTTTCTTGTCCGCGCGTTTTTCAATTGCGGTTTTCGCCGGTTTTTTCTTCGCGGCTTTCTTTGATTCCATACCTTTGGACATGATGCGTACTCCACTAACAGGGGATGTGAGATCAGGTATACACCTATCCCGGCGCGCGTGTTCTTTTATAATCTGTGCCCTGCCCACCGACTGTCCGAGCCCATGCCCAACACCCAGTACACCTTGCTCGACGAGCCATTATGGCCGTTGATGAACAAGTTTTACCGCGCCCACCAATCGTCGATGAAAGCGGTGCGAGACGCTCAATTGTGGGTCGCAAGACGTGAAGAGATCATCGCGGCGCTGTGTTTGCGGCCGGTGGCCGGCGGGCATTGGCTGACCGGGCTGTTTGTCGACCCGAGCTGTCGCGAACAAGGAATCGCCGCGACGTTGATCGCCCACGCCGTCAAGCACCTTGAAGAGCCGGTCTGGCTGTTCTGCCATCCGGATTTGCGTGGCTTTTATGAGCGTCGTGGTTTTACCTTCGACCCGCCCCTGCCCTACGCCCTGGCCGAACGGTTGAGCCGTTATGCGCGCAGCAAACCGATGATTGCCATGGGTTTGCAACCAGGTTCGGCATGAACAGCGATCCTTTAGCGATTCAATCGTCCGCCGCAGGATCAAGGTCCGGGAACATCACTTCGGTAAACCCGAACTTGCTGAAGTCTGTGATGCGCGAGGGGTATAACCGGCCGATCAGGTGATCGCATTCATGCTGCACCACCCGTGCATGAAATCCCGAGGCAATGCGCACGATCGGCTCGCCCTTGGGATCAAAGCCTTCATAGCGAATCTGCTGATAGCGATCCACCGCCCCGCGCAGGCCCGGCACCGACAGGCRGCCTTCGAAACCCTCTTCGAGGGTCGGGCTCAAGGGCGTGATCAGCGGATTGATCAGAATTGTCTGCGGCACCGCTTCGGCGTCCGGATAGCGCTCGCTGTGCTCGAAACCGAAGATCACCAGTTGCAGGTCGACACCGATCTGCGGCGCGGCCAGGCCGACCCCGCCGACGCTTTCCATGGTCTGGAACATGTCATCGATCAGTTGCCACAATTCGGGGCTGTCGAACATTTCCGCCGGCACCGGCGGAGCGATGCGCAGCAGGCGTTCATCGCCCATTTTCAGAATTTCACGGATCATTTTATGACTTCGTCGGTGGTCGGCTGGATTGAGTGATCTCGCCCCAGTCCTGAGACATGCTGTTTGGGTTCTTCGTGCACCTTTTCACCGGGTTTCTTGCCTTCGGATGACATGTGCTCGATCACCGCGTTCATTTCCGCACCGAGCAGCAGCACCGCGGCGGAAATATAGAAGTACAGCAACAACACGATGATCGCGCCGATACTGCCATACATGGCGTTGTAGTTGGCGAAGGTTTTGACGTACAGACCGAAGCCCAGCGAAGCGACGATCCAGACCACCACGGACAACACCGCACCCGGGGTGATGAAGCGAAACTCTTGTTTGACGTCGGGCATGACGTAGTAAATCAGCGCCACCGCCATCATCAACAGAATCACGATCACCGGCCAGCGCGCGATGGTCCAGACGGTCACAATGAAATCTTCAAGGCCCACTTGCGAAGCGATCCAGGCCATCACCTGCGGCCCGAGCACCATCAGCGCAGCGGCGGCCAGCAGCATGCCGGCAATGCCGATGGTGTAGAAAATCGACAGAGGAAAACGCTTCCACACCGGACGGCCTTCAACCACGTCGTACGCGGCGTTCATCGCACTCATCATCAGCCGCACACCAGCGGACGCGGTCCACAGGGCGATCACAATACCCACCGAGAGCAAACCACCCTTGGATTGCTGGAGCTGGTCTATCACCGGGTTCACCTGCTCCAGCGCCTGGGGCGGCAGCACCAGTTCCGATTGCAGGCGCAGCCAGGAGAAGAAGTCCGGCAAGTGCAGGAAGCCGATCAGGGCGATCAGGAACAGGATGAAAGGGAACAGCGAGAACAGCATCTGATAGGCGAGCGCCGAGGCATAGGTCGACATCTCGTCGGCGACGAACTCGGTGACCGTGCGCATCATCACGCGATGCAGGGGCAGACCTTTCATGGTCGGGAAAAACATTAGCGTCTCGCCGCAAAAAAGTTGAAGTCATGGCGACTCAGGGGCCGTTTTCTACAACAAAGTAGCCTACTTGGCGACTTTGAAACAATTTCCTTGCTCAAGTTCAAGCTGACACAAAAACGGCCATCCGCGGATGGCCGTTTGTGTTACTCGTCAAAGGCCGGGTTACGCCTTGTCGATACCTTTTTTAAGAGCATCCTTGACCTTACCGATCGCTTGCTGGGCTTCGCCTTTCTGTTCCTGCCTGACGCCTTCGGCGCGCATTTTGTCATTACCGGTGGCCTTGCCGACGCCTTGCTTGACGTTGCCGACCGCTTCGTTTGCCATGCCTTTAACTTTATCGCCAGTGCTGCTCATGGTATGTCTCCTGAGAACATTTCAACGGGGAAAGTCGTTACATAAGAGTGGACCGAAAGCCTTTGCGCGGAGTTTCATTTATTTCCCAACAGAACATTTCATCGCGCAAGGCAGGTTAGGCTTTATGTTTGCAGTCTTTGCCCCGAGAATGCGCAACGTATTCAGGCCATGGCGCTGAAGATCCAATCCCGTAGGAACGTTATGAAACTCGATAAAAAGCAGGCCATTGCCCGCAGAAACCAGGAACTTGGCGGTGCCGTGCTTGGCGTCAACAACTGCCATTTCACCGAATTGAACCGTAACCGCAACATTTTCTGGTTCGATATCCCGGTCGCGCGGCTGGCCATTGGTCAGTACGAATGGATTCACTTGCTGATGCACACCCCGGATACCGACGAACTGCTGCACCTGAAAGTGCCGACGGTGTTCCTGCGCGAGAAGCTCGAAGGCCTGGTGGTGCGCAACCAGGGTAAACGCAAGGCCGCCCTGAGCCTGGAACTGAGCGCCGACAAGGACTCGTACCTGCAGGACATGCGTCCGGCGGGCACCAACGTCAATTTCGCGCAGTTCCGCCAGTAATCCTCTCAAGCCATCAAAGAGTCCCCTGTGGCGAGGGCGCTTGCTCCCGCTGGAGTGCGTAACGCCCCTAAATCAGGTACCTCGATTCACCTGATCAGGCCGCTGGCTGCTTTTGCGACTGCTGCGCAGCCGAGCGGGAGCAAGCTCCCTCGCCACAAAAGCGCTTTTGATACCGCTTTAAACAAAAAGCCCCGCATCTGCGGGGCTTTTGTTTGATCAGGCGCTGACTTTCTTCACGCCCAGCTTTTTCAGCTCTTCGTCGCGCAACTCGCGGCGCAGGATCTTGCCGACGTTGGTGGTTGGCAGCGCGTCGCGGAACTCCACGGCTTTGGGCACCTTGTAGCCGGTGACGTTGGCGCGCATGTGCTCCATCACCTGTTCCTTGGTCAGGGTCACGCCCGGTTTGGCAACGATGAAGATCTTGATCGCCTCCCCCGACTTCTCGTCCGGCACGCCGATGGCCGCGCATTGCAGTACGCCCGGCAGGGTCGCCAGCACGTCTTCCAGTTCGTTGGGGTACACGTTGAAACCGGAGACCAGGATCATGTCTTTCTTGCGATCGACAATGCGCATGTAGCCATCGGGCTGAATCAGAGCGATATCACCGGTCTTCAACCAGCCTTCGCTGTCGAGTATTTCATCGGTGGCTTCCTGACGCTGCCAGTAGCCCTTCATGACTTGCGGACCTTTCACACACAGTTCACCGATGCCGCCCAACGGCTGCTCAACGCCGGCATCGTCGATGACTTTGCACCGGGTCGACGGCACCGGAATACCGATGGTGCCGATCTGGATGTTCTGGCTCGGGTTCACCGTGGCCACCGGGCTGGTTTCGGTCATGCCGTAACCTTCGCAGATCGGGCAGCCGGTGACCGCTTTCCAACGTTCAGCCGCGGCCAGTTGCAAGGCCATGCCGCCGGACAAGGTGATTTTCAGGTTCGAGAAATCCAGCTTGCGGAACGCTTCGTTGTTGCACAACGCGACGAACAATGTGTTCAAGCCGACGAAACCGCTGAACTTCCACTTCGACAGTTCCTTGACCATCGCCGGCAAGTCGCGCGGGTTGCTGATCAGGATGTTGTGGTTGCCGATCAGCATCATCGCCATGCAATGAAAGGTGAAGGCATAGATGTGGTACAGCGGCAGCGGCGTGATCAGGATCTCGCAACCTTCGTTGAGGTTGGAGCCCATCAGCGCCTTGCACTGCAGCATGTTGGCCACCAGGTTGCGGTGGGTCAGCATCGCGCCCTTGGCCACGCCGGTGGTGCCGCCGGTGTATTGCAGCACCGCCACGTCGCTGCTGGCCGGGTTGGCTTCAACCACTGGCTGGCCATGGCCTTTGCTCAACACGTCGTTGAATTTGATGGCCTTGGGCAAGTGATACGCCGGGACCATCTTCTTCACGTACTTGATCACGCTGTTGATCAGCAGACGCTTGAGCGGCGGCAGCAGGTCGGCCACTTCAGTGACGATCACGTGCTTGACGCCGGTTTTCGGCACGACGGTCTGTGCCAGATGCGCCATGTTGGCCAGGCAGACCAGGGCTTTGGCACCGGAGTCGTTGAATTGGTGTTCCATTTCCCGCGCGGTGTACAGCGGGTTGGTGTTGACCACGATCAGCCCGGCGCGGATGGCACCGAAGACGGCGACCGGGTACTGCAACACGTTGGGCAATTGCACGGCGATTCGATCGCCCGGCTGCAAATCGGTATGCTGTTGCAGGTAAGCGGCAAAGGCACCGGACAATTCGTACAGCTCACCGTAGGTGATTGTCTTGCCCAGGTTGCTGAATGCCGGTTTGTCAGCGAAGCGTTGGCAGGATTGCTTCAACACTGCCTGAATATTCGGGTACTCGTCTGGATTGATCTCGGCAGCAATTCCAGCTGGGTACTTATCCTTCCAAAAGTCTTCGATCATGGAAGCCCACTCCTCAGCAACGCGAATTCAACACCGCATTTGATGCGATTATTATTGGTGTTTGTCTATTGGTGAATCTGGCTTTACATAGGCCGAGAAGTCACAAAGCGCGCCGAGAGTAGCAGCTTTGCCAAGGGCCGACTAGAGCCTAAATAGGCCTCTACAGTCACTTTTGTGACTCAAGAATGCCAAGCAGTCATTTTAGAGCAAAAATCCTATACCTCCCTGAAAGCCGCTGAATTCGCGGCTTTCAACGCAAAAGATCGCAGCCTTCGGCAGCGCCTACAGAGGAATGCGATCCCCTCAGGAG
>NZ_JBFTMK010000126.1:0-22132 GCF_056396965.1 Pseudomonas sp. 05N434 | reverse complement strand
GGACAAGGCTTCGAACTTGCCGGTGAGGTTCATGTCCAGAGYGACTTTGGTGGAGTCCATGTCCGTCACGAAGTCCGCGTATTGCACGCCGCTGCCATCGGGATTGATGCCATCGCCGGTGGATTGCACCCGTTGGTTCTTCGCCTTGTTGGTTTCCGTCATGCGCACGGCGCCGATCTTGAAAGCCCAGTCATCGTTGAAACGGTGTTCCAGATCGGTGTAGAGCGTGGTGACGTCGATATCCGAATGGTTCCACTTCGCCCCGGTGTACGTGCTGCGCGGCAGGTCGATGGGTTTACTGTCGGAGTAACGCGGGAAGCCGCGGACATTCGAGCGCGATTCGCCGTCGGACTGGCTGACCGCCACGCCCACGGTGGTGGCTTCGCTCAGATCGAAGTCCAGCGCGCCGTACAGCGAGGTGGTCTTGTACCATTCGGAATCAACGAACGTGTGGGTGTCGTCCTGGTCGGCCACGAAGCGTCCACGGATGGTGCCGTTCTGGTTCAACGGCCCACCGGCGTCCAGTTGCAGACCGTAGTGATCCCAGGAGCCAGCCTTGCCGGTCAGGGTCACGGTCGGTGTGGCCTGACCGCGCTTGCGCACCAGGTTGACCGCGCCACCCGGGCTGCCGGTGCCTTGCAGCAAGCCCGACGCACCACGCAGCACTTCCATGCGATCGAAGAAAATCAAGTCCTGCGTGGCCCAGTTGCCCAGCGCRTAAGTGTTGCGCGGGATCGGCACACCGTCGTACTGCCAGTCATCAATCTGGAAACCGCGCGAAGAGAGGATCAAACCTCTGCCGACGCCTTGGGCACCGACCAGTCCGGTGGTCTTGTTGGCGGCGTCCTTGAGATCGACGATATCCTGATCATCCATTTGCTTGCGGGTCATCACCGTGACCGACTGCGGGATTTCCTTGAGGGTGTGGGTGCCCTTGCCGATGGTCACGGCATTCGAGGTGTAGGAATTCGAGCCTTCGGTGGTCGCGCCCACCTGTTGCGCATTGATGGTGGTAGCGCCCAGTTCCAGACCCTCGGTCGAACTGCCGCGTACCAGCATCAGCGTGTTGCCTTCAAAGCTGTAGTGCACGCCCGTGCCCTTGAGCAATTGGGCAATCGCCGCTTCGCTGCTCAACTTGCCGCTGACGCGTGTGCTGCGCAGGCCGGTCATATCATCGGCGCTGTAGATCACCTGCTGATTGGTCTGCGTGCCAAACGCCTGCAACGCCTGGGGCAAAGGCTGGGCAGGAATGTCGAGGGTGAAGTCTTCGGCGTGGACCTGCGCGCTGAGCGGCAGCAGGCAAGCCATGCCCAGACCGGCCAACGAGCGACGCGAGCGCAGGGTTCGGGCAATGACCAAAGCCTTGAACAGAGGTTTCAACTCATGAATTGCTGACATCGTGCTCTCTATTTTTTAGTTGAAATGGATAGGATCCATGGGCAACCGAGTGCCCTGCCGCTGCCTGGACCTGTGAACCACCTGGATCGGCTGCCTTTCGGGCAACGTGTCGCAAGTTGATGACCGGCCCCTCCCCGGGCTCGATCGTTTGTCCGGGCAGCGGTAAAAATGTGTACGGCTGGGAAAACCTGAGCCCAGTGGCTACCCTGCCCGGCTCGATTTATCTGCTTACGTAAGTAAGACGCAGCACCGTGCAAAAACCGGAATGAGTTTATTTATCATTTACGCAAAAATTCAAAAAAAGGCCGACGCATCGGGCGTCGGCCTTTTTTTCTGCTACTTCAACCGTTTTGTGCAGCCTTGGCGTTCTGCAGTTGCCGGGCTTTTTCGGTGAGCAACGCTTTTTCTTCGGGGCTCATATTGTCCAGACGCAACCGCGCCTGGGCGATTTTCTCCAACTGACCCGGACTGCTTTCCCGGGAGCGCAACGCCGCCGCCAGCCCCGCCACGGTCGGATGGTCAAACACCACGCCCGGCTGGATTTCGCACTGCAACAACTTGCGAATGCCGGCCACCAGTTTGATCACCAGCAAGGAATGGCCCCCAGCGGCGAAAAAGTCCCGGTCGATGCCCAGACGCTCAACCCCCAGCAACTGCGCCATGCGCGTCACCAGCAATTGCTCAAGAGCATCGCGGGGTTGCATGCCTTCATCGTCAGCCGAGGTGGACGCGAGTTGTTGCAAGGCCTTGCGGTCAACCTTGCCGTTGGCCAGTCGCGGGAAGCTGTCGATCAACTGCAAGTGCTGCGGCAGCATCACACTGGGCAGACGCAGCGCCAGTTCGTCGCGAACGGCATCGAGCAACGTCGCCGAAGGCGCCTGATGCGGCACGATGAACGCGAGCATCCCGTCTTGCGCGGACGGCCCCGGCAACACCAGTGCTTGCGCGACCTGCGGCAAACGCAGTAACTCGGCTTCGATCTCTGCCAGTTCGATACGGAAACCCCGCACCTTGATTTGCTGATCGCGCCGACCGTGCAACGCAATCGCCAGATCCGGGCGATAGCGGGCCAGGTCGCCGGTGCGGTACAGGCGCTCCTGCGGATTGAACGGGCTCTGGATGAACACTTGCGAATCGGCCTCGACATTCACGTAGCCGCGACACAACTGCGCGCCGCCGAGGTACAACTCGCCCAGCACACCGACCGGCGCCAGTTGCCGGTTATCGTCGAGTACAAACACCTGATTGTTGCCCAACACCCGGGACAGAACGCCGGTGTCAGGCACCGCCGCCTCCAGATCCAGCGGATGAACCAGCACGCCGACCGTGGCCTCGGTCGGGCCGTAGTGATTGAACACCCGGCAATCACTGCGCAAACCGGCGATCCGTTGCACCAATGCCTGGGCAATCGGCTCGCCACCCAGCACCAGCGTGCGCGGCAGTTGCGCGCGTTCGCTGTCGAGCAGCGCGGCCAGGTGCGACGGAACGATCTTCAGGCAATCGATGGCTTGCCGTTGCAGGAAGTCGGCAAACAAATTGCCGTCCTGCATTTGCTCATCGCTGGCCACATGCAGTGCGGCGCCGTTGAACAAGGCGCCGAACAGCGCCGTGTTGCCCAGGTCCGCCGCCACCGTGGAGGTGAAGCCGAACTGCTGGCATTGATCCAGCCCCAGGGCCTGGCTGACGTGAGCGGTGTAATTAAGTAATTGCCTATGCTCGATGACCACGCCTTTCGGCATACCGGTGGAGCCGGAGGTGAACAGCACATACGCCGCCTGATCGCCCTGTGTATCGTGGGTGATGGCCGACGTGCTCGCCGGGGCCGATTGCAGCACACGATCCACGGTCGCCAGAGGCAACGGATAATCGTGCCATTGCGCGATGTGCCCGGCGTCGACCAGCAGCAACGCAGCGCCGGCCTGTTCCAGCATCAAGGCTTGACGGGCTTGCGGCCATTGCGGGTCCAGCGGCAGGTACGCGGCGCCGATGCGCCACGCCGCGAGCATGGCGATCACCAGCTCCGCCGAGCGTGGCAAGGCCAGCGCGACGATAGCCCCCGGCGCCATGCCCTGGGCCTTCAATGCCTGGGCCAACACCTCGACCTTCGCCTGCAACTGCCCGTAACTCAGGCGGTGATCACCGTCAGTCAGGGCGATAGCTTGCGGCGTGGTCCGGGCCCAATCGGCAATGCGCTGCGGTAAGAACCGGCTATCTACCCGTGCTCGCGCTGGCGGGTTGATCGACAGCAAGCGCTGTTGTTCGGCGGCTCCCAACACGTTCAGTTGACCGAGTTCGGCGTGAAGATTGGCAACGATGTTTTCGAGCAATACGCGCAACTGCGCCAGCAACCCTTCCATCGCCTGAACCGAGTAGCGGGACGCGTTGTAATGCAGGCGGAATTCGTGGGCGTTGCCCGCCTCGTTCGTTTCCAGTTCAAGCATTAATTCAAACAGTGCTTCGCGCACCGCCAAACGCGGAGTCCATTGCAGATCAGCGGACGTCGCGGCTTGCATGGCCCGGCACACGGCAAAACCATAGGCCGGGCGAGCCGCCGTCGGCGCCAGTTCAGGCGACCAGTATTCCTGCCACGTACGGTGCTCATCCAGGCGCGCCGCCAACTCCGCCACCCAAGTGCTGAATGCTGCATTCGCCGTCAGTGACAGGTTCAGCGGCAGGGTTTTCTCGAACACGCCCACGGCATTACTGAAGTATTGGTAATCTTCGCGACTGTCATGCCGCACCCCGACCAGCACCTGTTGATGCCCGCTGAGCCGACCCAGCAACAGCCACCAGGCCGCTTGCAGCACCACACTCGGCGATTGCTCCAACGCCCCGACCACTTGCTGCAAACCGCTGCGCAGTGCCGGATCGAGCGTGAGCGCCAGCGATTCAGTGGCCGACGACAATCCAGGATTCGCGTTGCGATAGGCCAGCCACGGAGTACTCAAATCGGGATCGGCGCCTTGCAGGTGTTCCTGCCAGTAAGTACGTGCGCCGGCCGCGTCTTCGTCGAGCACCACTTCACTGCGCCATTCCAGGTACTGGGTGAATTCACCGGTCTCTTCGTCGTCCGCCGCCGACTGTTGCCCATAGGCCCGCACCAATTGCTGATACAGCAACCGCACGCCGCTTTGATCGAGGCTGTGCCGGGCCAGGCCCAAGACCAATTTCCATTGATCATCGGCCAGGCGATAGAGCACCGCTTGCGCGCCTTCGGATTCACCGACGACAAAAGCACGTTCCGCCCATTCGCTGAGCTGAGCCTGAATACCGGCCGGGGTATCGACCCGCGCCTGCACGCTCAGCGGGTAGCGCTCCGCCCCCCCGACGAACTGTCGGACACCATGGAATCCCGGCGCCTTGCCCAGCCGCGCAACCAGCATCGGCTGTTGCGCCAGCAAGCGATCCAGTGCGTTTTGCACCCGCTGCGGATCGAGGGCGCCGCGGATCTCGATCTCCAGGAAATGCAGCGCATCACCACAGGCCGGGGCCTTGGGCAACTGCTCCAGCCACCGTTGCTGTTCAGGCGTCAAGGCGTAACCCAGGTCCTGCTGGTCCATCGATACCTCGTTCATGCTCCGGTTTCCTCGGTGTTCATTTCGCGTTCAAGGGCGCTGCGGTCGAACATATCGCCCATGGCCACGACAATCTTGCGCGGGCCTTCGAACGGATCACGGGCATGGGCCACCAGCATGTTGTCGAGCAGGATGGCGTCGCCTTTTTGCCAGTCGAAACGCACCGCGCATTCTTCGTACAAGTCACCGATGCGTTGCATCACTTCGTCTTCGATCGGCGTGCCGTCGCCGTAGAACACGTGGCGCGGCAAGCGGTCCAGGCCGAACATCGACAACAGGTCTTCCCGCACGTCCGGCTCCAGCCAATAGATGTGATGCAGTTGCACCTGGTTGAAGAACGATTTGGCGCCGGTCACCGGGTGACGAATGATGGCCGGCCCTGGGGTGCGGGTTTGCAATTCGTTGTTGTCGAGCCAGCGCCATTCGATGCCACCGGCCCGGCAGCGGGCCTCGACTTCGGCACGGTCTTCAGTCTTGAAGAAATGCTGCCAGGACACGTCGAGGTTGTCGGTAAAGGTGCGCACGTAAAGCAGGCCTTTTTCCTCGAACTTGTCCCGCAGGTCCACCGGCAGTTTTTCGTACATCAACCGGCAATCCACCACTGGAGTCGCACCGCCAATGGGCGCGGCTTGCTCGCAATAGAACATCTGCTTGCGCGGCCAGCGGTCCTGATGGGAGCTCTCGTTGTGGAACAGGATCATCTTGCGTTCCGGGTACGGCGTGGAGCGGTAGGTGTTCTTGCCGCCCTCTTTCTTCGGCAGATCGCCGTACTGGCCGTAAAGCCCTGGCTGGATCGCTTCGGCAAACGCCTCGAAGCCTTGAATGCCATCCAGTTCGAAACCACGGAACAGAATCCCGGCATGCCTGGCGAGTTTTTCTTCGATCAGCGGCCGGTTGTTGTTGATCCACTCGATCAAGTCCAGGTGCGGCTCGTTCGGTTCCAGCAGCAGCGGGAACGGCTGTGGCGCGGCGATCAGCGATTCGCGTATTGGCGCCGGTCGGGCCTTGGCCGCCGGGGCGGCGCCACGCTTGAGGAACTTACCGAGTTTGTCGGCCTTGGGTCCGGGGACGGCAGGCTTGGTGGCCACCGCTAAATTGTCGACTGGCATGCTGATAGCTCCCAATTGAATGTCCTGATCAGCGACGATCTGTTCCAACAGGGCTATCCAGGCCTTCACCAGGTACTGGATGCGCTCGTGTCCGAACAAGGTTGTGGCGAATTGCCAATTACCCAGCAATTGCCCTGCTTCATCGTCAACGAACAACGCCATGTCGAATTTAGAATGGGTCTCCAGCGCCGGCAGCGATTCCACGCTCAAACCGCCGATGGCCTGGGTGCGTCCCGGCAGGTTGTTCATCACGAACAACACTTGCACCAGCGGGTTCATGCCCTTGTGCCGCGGCACGTCCGAGGCGTCAACGATCATGTCGAACGGCAGGTCCTGATGCTCCAGGGCACTGAGCAGGGATTCCTGGGTCTGGCCCAGGAATCGGGCGAACGGCGTGGCGGCGTCGAACCGCGAACGCAACGGCAAGACGTTGACGAAGAAGCCGATCAACCGCTCAAGCTCCGGCTGTTCACGCCCGGCCACGTCGGCACCGACCAACACATCCGCAACGCCGCTGACCTGGTGCAACAACACCTGGAACGACGCCAGCAGCGTGCTGTACAGCGTGACGCCCGCGTCCATCGACAACTGGCGCAAGGCCGTGCTGAGTGGCGTGGTGAGCTGGAACTGCACCGAGTCACCGGCATAGGACGGTGTCAAACCACGGGGGTTATCCGATGGCAACTTCAGTTGCCCGTCATAGCCCGCGAGCCGCGCTTTCCAGTACTCGGCCTGACGCGCCAGCACGCCTTGCTGTTCCAGCTCCTGCTGCCACAGCGCGAAGTCGGAATACTGCACCTCCAGCGCCGGCAACGGGGTCAGGTCACCGGCCTTGGTGCGGTGGTAAATCTGCACCAGTTCGTTGACCAGCAAGCCCATCGACCAGCCATCGGAAATGATGTGGTGCATCGCATACAGCATCACATGCTCGGTCGGCCCCAGGTGCAGGATCCGCCCACGCAACAGCGGTGCGTGTTCCATATCAATCGGCGTGCGCGCGTTTTCCAGTGCCGCTTGTGCCACCCATTCTTCCTGGGCACTGCGGGACAGACCGGACAAATCGATCACCGGGAAATCCAGTTCAACCTGCTCGGCGATCACGGCAATCGGGTCACCTTCATCGTCCTGGGTATACGCGGTGCGCAGTACTTCATGGCGGCGCACCACCTCGGCGAAACTGCTGATCAGCCGTTCCACCGACAACTCACCACGCAAACGCAAGGCCATCGGCATGCCATAGGCCGCGGTGCCGCCGGACAATTGCTCGGCGATCCACAAGCGACGCTGCACCAGCGACAACGGTGCGCTGTGCCGGGTGCCATGGGCCTTGAGCACCACACCGTGGCCGTTCGGCTCAGGTGTGCCCTGCTGCTGCGCGATCCACGCCGCCAGGTCCTTGAGTCGCGGATGGCTGAACAGGTCGCGCAGGCTCAACGTACAGGCCGTGAGTTTGCGCAGGCGCGAGACCGCTTGCGTCGCGAGCAGGGAATGCCCGCCCAGTTCGAAAAAGTGATCGTCGCGGCCGACCTGTTCCCGTTCCAGCACGTCCTGCCAGACCGTAGCGATCTGCTGTTCCAGTGCACCTTCAGGCGCGACAAAGTCCAACGCCAGCAGATTGGCATCGACGCCCGGCAAGGCCTTGCGATCGATCTTGCCATTCGGGCTCAGGGGCAGGCCTTCGAGGAACAGCACATGGGCCGGAACCATGTAATCCGGCAGGCTGGCCTTCAGGCGTGCCTTGATGTCATTGCGCAACGCCGCCAGCGTGGATGAATCGGCGCTGGCTTGCGTCGGATCGTCGAACACCACGTACGCCACCAATTGCTGACCGATGGCGCCCGGTTGCGCCACCACCAGTGCCTGACGCACCGCAGGAACCCGCAGCAGATGGGTTTCTATTTCACCGAGCTCGATGCGCAATCCACGAATCTTCACTTGATGATCGACCCGCCCGACGTACTCAATCACGCCGTCGGCGCGATAACGCGCGAGGTCACCGGTACGGTACACGCGGCCACCACCCAGTGGATCGAACGGGTCGGGAATGAAGCGCTCGGCGGTCAATTCCGGGCGCTGGAAGTAGCCCCGTGCGAGCAGCTCACCGCCAATCACCAATTCCCCGACCACACCGACCGGCGCCGGTTGGCCCTGGGTGTCGAGTACATGAATCGCCCGGCCGCCCAACGCCCGGCCAATCGGCATGGTCACCGGCAACGGGTCGCGGCCGGACACGTAGTCGCTGCAATCGAGCAGCGTGGCGCTGACCGTGGCTTCGGTCGGGCCGTAGGTGTTCAGCAGGCGCACATGGCCCAGCCCGGCCTGGCCCCAGGCGGCAACACCTTCCGGCGGCATGGCTTCGCCACCGACGATCACCTGGCGCAACGCGCCATAGTCACGATGACCCGCCGCCGCGAGGTCCTTGGCCAACATATTCCAGTAGGCAGTGGTCAGGTCGCTGACGCTGAACTGCTTGTCGCGCAATTCGCGATACCAGGTCTCGCTGTCCCAGATGTCCGGTCCGCGCAGCACCACCGAGGCACCGCAAATCAGTGCCGGGTAAAGCTGCTCGACAAAGGCATCGAAGTTGAACGTGGCAAATTGCAGCGAGCGGTCCTGCGGCGTGAGGCCGAGGAAATCCAGGGCCACCCGGGCATGACGGGTCAGCGCCGATTGAGTGATGCCGACCCCTTTCGGGCGCCCGGTGGAGCCCGAGGTGAACATCACATACGCCAGGTTTTGCGGGCCGCTGCGCTCCGGCAGATTGTCGGTCTGGGTCGGGTAATCCAGTTGATCCAGGCTCAGGACGGTGACACCCGCAGCTTCTGGCAACGTCGGCACGAGGTGGCTTTGGGTCAACAGCACACGCAGACCGCTGTCCTCGATCATCGCGCCCAGTCGCTCGGCCGGGTACTCCGGGTCCAACGGCACGTAGGCGCCACCGGCCTTGAGTCGAGACCAGGGCCAGATCGCCCATGGCACTGGCGGCAGGTGCCTCGACCATCTGCAACAGCAGGTGCGCGAGATGCCCGGCCAGTTGTTCAATCGCGGCGTCATCGAACTGCTGACGATCGAAACTCAGTTGAAACGACAACTCAGCGCCGAGGTTTACCGACAAGGTCAACGGGTAATTGGTTTGCTCGAAGTTACCCACTTCACCGAAACGCAGATCTTGCGGTGCGCCCTGTTGCAGGGCTTCGGAGATCGGGTAGTTCTCGAACACCAGAATGTTGTCGAACAGGGCTTCGCCGCCCTGCCCGGCCCAACGCTGGATGTCGAACAGCGCGGTGTGTTCTTGCTCACGCAAGGCCAGGTTCTGCGCCTGCACCTGTTGCAACCAGTGCGCCAGCGGCTGTTCGGCCCGTGGGCTGGCGACCACCGGCAAAGTGTTGATGAACAGGCCGATCTGCTGCTCGACCCCGGTCAGTTGCGCCGGACGTCCGGACACCGTGGCGCCGAAGCTGACCGTGTCCAGCCCGGTATAGCGTTGCAACAGCAACAGCCAGGCTGCCTGCACCAGGGTGTTGAGGGTGACTTTCTGTTCCCGTGCAAACGTATTGAGCCCGGCGGTCTGCGCCAGGTCCAGGGTCAGGAAGTGCTCGCCTTGAGCGGTGTTGGCCGCATCGCTGCCGGTCCATACCAGCGCCTTGGCCAACCGGGTCGGCTCATCGAACCCGGCCAACTGGCCCTTCCAGAAACCTTCGGTGACCTGCGCGTCCTGTTGCGTCAGCCATTCGATGTAGTCGCGATAACGCCCCGCCGTGTTCGCCGGCACCTGGCCGCTATAGCGTTGCAGCACCTCACCGAGCAGCTGCGAATTGCTCCAGCCGTCCATCAAGATGTGATGGCTGGTGTAGATCAGGTGAAAACGCGCGGTGTCGAGACGCACCACCGTCAGGTTCAGCAACGGTGCGGCGGCAARATCAAAACCCTGCTGGCGCTGCGCGGCCGCCAGTTCGCTGAGCGCCAGGGCCACATCGCTGTGGTCGCGCCAGTCATGGAAGGTGAACGGCACGGCCAGTTGCTTGTGGATCACCTGCAACGGACGCTTGAATTCGCCGTCCCAGACAAAACTACTGCGCAGCACATCGTGCGCATCCATTGCCGCTTGCCAGGCCTCGCGGAAACGCTCGACGTTCAAGCCTTCGACATCCACGCACAGCTGATTGATGTAATCGCCGGCCTGCTGCTCGTAGAGGGTGTGGAACAGCATGCCTTGCTGCATCGGTGACAGCGGGTAAATGTCTTCGACCTGGCGTGGCGTCACGGGCAATGAATCAAGCTGGCGTTGCGTCAACCCGGCCAGCGGGAAGTCCGACGGTGTCAGGCCCTGATGCCGAGCCTCACAGCAGTGCTCGATCAACAGCCCCAGTTCCCGCGCATAAGCCTGCGCCAATCGCTCGATGGTCGACGGATCGAACATCTGCCCGCTGAACGTCCAGCCAATACTCAATTCGCCGCCATACACCCGGCCATTGAGGGTCAGCCAGTTGTCCAGCGGTGCCAGCGGACTTTGCTCCGCGCCCGCCGATTCGCTGGCCGGGGTGAACAGTGCGCCCGCCTCGTCGCCGAACCCGGCATCGAACTGGCCGAGGTAGTTGAAGGTAATGCGCGGCACGGGCAAGGCTTGCAGCATTTGCCGGGTACTGTCGTTGCCCAGGTAGCGCAGCGCGCCAAAGCCCAGGCCTTTATCGGGGATCGCCCGCAGTTGCTCCTTGATCGTCTTGATCGAGTCCTGCGGCGTGCTCGCCGGGGTCAGCCGAACCGGGAACAGACTGGTGAACCAACCCACGCTGCGGCTCAAATCGAGTTCGTCGAACAGCGCCTCGCGACCGTGGCCTTCGAGCTGGATCAGGGTCGAGGCTTCACCCGTCCAGTCCGCAATCACCCGCGCCAGCGCCGTCAGCAACAGGTCGTTGACCTGCGTGCGATAGGCCGCCGGTGCCTCCTGCAACAGCTGGCGGGTCTGCTGTTTGTCCAGACGGGTCTGCACATGCAAGGCGTGGCGATTGTGCAACTCGCCCTGGGGTCGATCGCAGGGCAAGTCATTGCGTGAACCCTGCAATTGCTCTTGCCAGAACGCCAGCTGAGCCTGCATCGCCGGGCTGTCGGCATGTTGTTGCAAGCGTCGCGCCCAGGCCTGGGTGGCGCTGGTCTTGGCCGGCAATGTGAGCGTTTGGCCCGCCTGCAACTGCTCGCAGGCCTGTTGCAGGTCTTCGAGCAGAATCCGCCAGGACACGCCGTCGACCACCAGGTGATGGATCACCAGCAACAGTCGCTGACTGCCATCGGCCATGTTCGCCAGCACCGCGCGCAGCAGATTACCGTTCGCCAGTTCGAGGCTGCGCTGTGCCTGTTCGCCCAACTGTTCGAGTGCCGCCGCATCGGCAACCTCGGAGGTCCACAGCAGCGGCGACTGTTGCCAGAGCGCCTGTTGCTCGGCCGGGGAGCGATGCTGCGCGGTCCATTTATTACCCTGACGGGTGAAGGCCAGACGTAACACGTCGTGATGGCTGACCAGTGCCTGCAACGCACGCTCCAGGTGTTCGGCGTGCAGTGGTTTGGCGGACTTGAGCAGCACCGACTGGTTCCAGTGGTGCGGCTCGGCCATCTCGCGTTCAAAGAACAACTGCTGGAATGGCAGCAACGGCGTATCGCCAGTGACCGGGCCCTGGTCGATGCGCAAGTCGCTGTCGCCGACCTTCGCCACCGCCGCGAGGCTTTGCACGTTCTGGTGCAGGAACAGGTCTTTGGGGCTGAAATGAATCCCCGCCTGACGCGCCCGGCTGACCACCTGGATCGAGATGATCGAATCGCCGCCCAGCTCGAAGAAGTTGTCGCTGATCCCCACCTGCGACCGCCCCAGCACGCTTTGCCAGATCTCCACCAACGCCTGTTCGATAGCGCTGGTCGGGGCGGTGTAAGCCTTGCTGCTGGCCGTGGTGTCGGCCTTGGGCAACGCCTTGCGTTCCAGTTTGCCGTTGGGGCTGACCGGCATTTTTTCCAGCCACAGCCAATGCTGCGGGACCATGTAGTCCGGCAATGTCTGGCCTGATGGTCCATGCGCCCGGCGTATTCGATCACCCCGTCGGCGCGATAACGCGCCAGGTCGCCGGTGCGGTACAGACGCTGGCCGTCACCGAACGGGCTGGTCGCGAAGCGCTCTGCCGTGAGCGATGGGCGACGGTGATAACCCCGGGCCAGGCCTTCGCCGCCCAGGTATAACTCGCCAATCACGCCCACCGGCACCGGCGACAACTCGTGATCGAGAATGTAAGTGCCCAGGTTGGCGATCGGCTGGCCGATCGGCACGCTGTCGCGCCCTTCCTCGATGCACGTCCAGTGCGTGACGTCGATGGCCGCTTCGGTCGGGCCGTAGAGGTTGTACAGCCCGGCATTCGGCAGCTTGGCAAACACTTGCTGCTGCGCGTCCACTTGCAGGGCTTCGCCACTGCAGACGATCCGGGTCAGGCTGCTGCACTGGCCCACCGATGGGTCTTGCAGAAACGCCTGCAACATCGACGGCACAAAGTGCAGCGTGGTGATGCGTTGCGCGGTGATCAATTCAATCAGCTGCGCCGGATCGCGATGAATACCTGGCGCGGCCACCACCAGGGTCGAACCGGTCAACAGCGGCCAGAAGAACTCCCAGACCGCCACGTCGAAACTGAACGGGGTCTTTTGCAGCACGCTGTCCGTGGCGTCGAGCCGATAGGCCTGTTGCATCCAGCACAGACGATTGATCAGTGCCGAATGACGGTTGCCCGCGCCTTTGGGTTTGCCGGTGGAGCCCGAGGTGTAGATCACATAGGCAAGGTTTTCCCCGTCGAGATCAACGCCAGGGTTGGCATCGCTGCGGCCTTCCAGCCAGTCGCCGTCCTGATCCAGCACCAGGCTGCGAATGCCGGCCGGAATCGGCAATTGCTCAAGCAAATGGCTCTGGGTCAGCAGCAACTGGATGCCGCTGTCTTCAAACATGTAGGCCAAACGTTCCTGTGGGTATTCCGGGTCCAACGGCAAATAGGCACCGCCGGCCTTGAGAATCGCCAGCAGGCCCACGACCATTTCCACCGACCGCTCRACCGCGATGCCCACCAGCACATCCGGGCCGACGCCCTGCTCGATCAGCACGTGCGCCAGTTGATTGGCTCGAGCATTGAGCTCGGCGTAGCTCAGGCGTTGCTCGGCAAACACCAGCGCACATGCCTGCGGGGTTTTACCGACCTGCTCTTCGATCAGCGCCTGCACGCTGCGATGCAACGGGTAGTCGACGGCAGTGGCGTTCCATTCGACAACCGTCCGTTGCCGCTCGCGGTCATCGAGCAACGCCAATTGCCCGACCGGGCGGTGGATGTCCTCGACCAGGCCCTGCAACAGATTCAGCCAATGCCGCCCCATGCGCTCGATGGTCGATGGCTCGAACAAATCAGTGGCGTAGGTCAGCGACGCGTGCAGGCCTTGCGGGTTATCACTGGTGTCCAGGGTCAGGTCGAACTGCGCGGTGCGGTGTTCCCAACTGAGATGAGCAAGCTCGATGCCCGGCAAGGATTCGGCCAGCGTCGACGCCGATTCGCTGCGATGGTTGAACATCGCCTGGAACAGCGGGCTGTGGCTCAGGTTGCGTTGCGGTTGCAAGGCATCGACCAGTTGCTCGAACGGCAGGTCCTGATGCATCTGCGCCGCCATGGCCGTCTGCTTCACCTGTTGCAGCAATTGAGCGCCCGTCAGCTGGCCGTCGAACTCGGCGCGCAGCACTTGGGTGTTGACGAAGAAACCGATCAGACGCTCGGTTTCCAGCCGATGACGGTTGGCAATCGGCACGCCGACGCGGATATCGGCCTGGCCGCTGTAGCGATGCAGCAAGGTCTGGAACGAGCCGAGCAACAGCATGAACAGCGTGACGTTTTCACGCCGGGCCAAGGCCTTCAGGGCATTGCCCAGGGATTCGTCGAGGGTGATCGGTAGCCGCGCGCCGCGGAAACTTTGCTGCGCCGGGCGCGGATGATCCAGTRGCAGCTCTAGCAGCGGCTGTTCGCTGCCCAGTTTCTCGCGCCAGTAGGCCAACTGCCGATCCCGTTCGCCGGCGGCCATCCACTGACGCTGCCACACCGCGTAGTCGGCGTACTGCACCGGCAATGGCGGCAGTTCAGCCGGCCGGCCCTGGCTGATCGCCGCATACAGGGCCATCAAATCGTCGATCATCACCTGCAACGACCAGGCGTCGGAAACGATGTGGTGCAGGGTCAGAATCAGCACGTGATCCTGCTCGCCCACCTGCAGCAGAACGAAACGCACCAACGAGCCGTCGAGCACATCGAACGGGCGTTGCGTCTCCTTCTCGATGAAGGCCTTGATGCTCGCTTCATCGCTGGCAGCCAGGCGTTGTTCGACAAAGCTCACGCGACCTTGCGGGCGGATCACCTGCCAGGTGCGGCCATCTTCCTCGACGAACGCTGTGCGCAGGCTTTCGTGGCGCACCACCAGCGTCTCGAAGCTGCGTTGCAGGGCATTTTTGTCCAGCGCGCCGCGCATCCGCAGCGCGGTCGGGATGTTGTAGGCGGCGCTGTCGGGGTCCATTTTCCACAGGAACCATTGGCGCTCCTGGGCAAAGGACAGCGCCAGCGGTTGGTCACGGTCGACCCGGGTCATCGGCGRTGACTGTTCGCCCGGCTCGGCGCCCAGCGCCTGGACGAAATCCTCCAGGGTGCTGTGCTCGAACAGGCTGCGCAACGGCACCTGAATGCCCAGCACCCGCCGCACCCGCGACACCACTTGGGTCACCAGCAGGGAGTGCCCGCCCAGCTCGAAGAAGTTGTCGGTCAGGCCCACGCGGTCCAGCTTCAGTACGTCCTGCCAGATGGCCGCGACTTGCTGTTGCCGCTCGCTCTGTGGGGCGACATAACGCGCCTGTAACTGGCTCGCGTCCACCGCTGGCAACGCCTTGCGATTGAGTTTGCCGTTAGGTGTCAGCGGCAGGTTGGCGAGGAACAGCAGATGCGCCGGGACCATGAATTCCGGCAGGCATTCCTTGRGCCGCGCCTTGAGTTCATCGCGCAGACCCAGTTGCTCGTCGGCGGCATCGAGGTCCAGYTGCGGCGCGACCACATAGGCCACCAGTTGCTGGCTGCCCAGGGCTTCCTGCGCCAGCACCGCCACTTCACGGACTGCTGGCTGCTCCAGCAAACGCGCCTCGATTTCACCCAGTTCGATGCGGAAACCGCGAATCTTCACTTGATGGTCGATACGCCCCATGTATTCGAGCACGCCGTCATGACGATGGCGTGCCAGATCGCCGGTACGGTACAGCCGCGCGCCGTTGCCGAACGGGTCGGGCAGGAAGCGCTCGGCGGTCATCGCCGCACGGTGGTGATACCCACGGGCCAGGCCGTCGCCGCCGATCAGCAGTTCGCCAATCGAGCCCGCCGGGTTCGGCGCCAGATCGTCACCCAGAATGTACAGCGTGGTGTTGGCAATCGGTTTGCCCAGGTACGGCTGGCGCTGCTCGCGGGTCAGCTGCCAGGCCGCCGACCAGATGGTGGTTTCGGTCGGGCCATAAAGGTTCCAGACCTGCCCCGCCAGGCCGAGCATGCGTTGGGCCAGGTCATCGGCCAGCGCTTCGCCGCCGCAGAGGAATTTACAACCCTGGAGGGTGGGCGCCTGTTCATGGTCGAGCAACATGCGCCAGGTCGACGGCGTGGCTTGCACCACCGTGACTTCCTGCTGCCGGATCATCTCCAGCAGCGCTTGCGGATCCTGGGCGGTGTGCTTGTCCACCAACACCACACCGGCACCGCTGAGCAGCGGGCCGTAGATTTCCAGGCCGAAAATATCGAACGAGAACGTGGTCAGCGACAGCATGCGGTCCTGGGCCTCGATGCCCGGCGCCTTGACCATGCTCACCACGAAGTTCACCAGCGCCTGATGGCGCACCATCACCCCTTTGGGCTTGCCGGTGGAGCCGGAGGTGTAAATCGCATACGCCAGGTGTTCACCGCTGAGCGCTACCTGCGGATCGGCCTCGCTGTAACCGCGAGCGTGCTCGCCTTGCGGGTCGAGCAACAGGGTCTGCACGCCGGCCGGAATCGGCAATTGCCCGATCAAATGCGCCTGGGTCAGCAGCAGTTGCAAGCCACTGTCTTCGATCATGTGCGCCAGACGGTCTTCAGGGTATTGCGGGTCCAGCGGCACGTAGGCACCGCCCGCCTTGAGAATCGCCAACAGCCCGATCAGCATTTCCAGGCTGCGGTCGATGGCGATACCGACCAACTGATCCGGGCCGACGCCCCGTTCGATCAGCCGATGGGCCAACTGGTTGGCCTGGCGATTGAGTTGTGCATAACTCAGGGATTGCCCGTCGAACACCAACGCCGTGGCCTCTGGCGTGCGCCGGGCCTGGGCTTCGATCAATTGATGGATGCAACGGTCGGTCGGGTATTCGGCGGCGCTGCGGTTCCAGTCGACCAGCACCCGCTGTTGTTCGGTTTCGTCGAGCAGCGCCAGTTCGCCCACCCGCTGCTGCGGATCGGCAACGATACTGCCCAACAGGTTTTGCCAATGCCGTGCCAGACGCTCGATGGTCGCGCCGTCAAACAGGTCGGTGGCATAGGTCAGCTGTGCGCCGAGGCCCTCGGGGCCGTCGAAGGTTTCCAGGGTCAGGTCGAATTGCGCGGTGCGCGATGGCTGATGCAAGTGGCGGATCGTCAGCGCCGACTCGCCGGTGCCCTGGCGGCTTTGGCTGGCGCCGGTGCTCTGGTGGTTGTACATGACCTGAAACAGCGGGCTGTAGCTCAGGCTGCGTTCCGGCTGTAAGGCCTCGACCAATTGCTCGAAAGGCAGGTCCTGATGCGCCTGGGCGGCCATCGCGGTCTGCTTGACCTGGGCCAGCAGCGTGCTGAACGTGGCCTGAGCGTCGAACTCGGTCTTGAGCACCTGGGTGTTGACGAAGAAGCCGATCAGCCGCTCGGTCTCGACCCGGTTGCGGTTAGCGGTGGGCACGCCGACGCGAATCTCGGCCTGGCCACTGTAGCGATGCAACAAGGTCTGGAACGACGCCAGCAACAGCATGAACAGGGTGACGTTTTCACTTTTGGCCAAGGCCCTCAGGCGCTCGCCCAGTGCCGGCGGCAACGCCAGCTCATGACGGGCGCCACGCAGGCTCTGCACCGCCGGACGCGGGTAATCGGTGGGCAATTCCAGCACCGGATGTTCGCCGCCCAAGTGCGCCTGCCAATACTCCAGCTGCCGCTCGCGCTCCCCGGCTTCCATCCAGTGCCGTTGCCAGATGCCATAGTCGGCGTACTGGATCGACAGTGGCGGCAAAGCGAGTTCCTGGCCCTGGCGGTAAGCGCCGTACAGTTGCAGCAGTTCATCGACCATGACCCGCATCGACGCGCCATCCGAGGCGATGTGGTGCTGGGTCAGGGTCAGCACGTGCTCCTGCGCACCAAGGCGCAGCAGGCTGACGCGCAACAGCGGCCCGTTGACCAAGTCGAACGGCTGCCCGGCCTGTTCGGCGACGAACGCTTGAATCTGCGCTTCTGGCGACAGGGCATCGGGGCTTTCATCCAGTTCATGCACGGCGACGGTCAGGTTCATGTGCGGATGAATCACCTGCACCGCTTGCTCATCCTGCTGCCGGAACGTGGTGCGCAGGCTTTGATGACGGGCAATCAGCGCATTGAACCCCCGTTCGAGTGCTGCTACGTCAAGTTCGCCCTGCAAATGCATGGCACTGGGGATGTTGTAGGCGGCGCTGTCGGGGTCCATCTGCCAGAGGAACCACTGGCGCTCCTGAGCAAAAGACAGCGGCACCGGATCGAACTGCGACTGGGTTTCGGGAATCGGCAGGTTCGCCGGCGAAACGCCCTCCTCGAGCATCTTCTGCAGATAGACCCTGCGCTTGTCGAGCGGCAAAGTAATGAAGCGCCGGGCGATCTTCAAAGCGACATTGGTATCCATCAAGCTTCCTCCATTTCATCAAGCAGGGCGTCCAGCTTGCTCAGTTTCAACGTATCGACCTGCTCACCTGCGGTTGCCAGACTGCTGACGAAATCCGTGAGTACGGGGTGTTGAAAAATCAGTTGCGGGGTCAGTTTCAGGCCCAGTTCCAGTTGCAGGCGTGAAACCACATTGACGGCCAGCAACGAGTGGCCGCCCAGTTCGAAAAAGTGATCCAGCAGGCCGACACGTTCGACTTGCAGTACGTGCTGCCAGATCGCCGCGACCTGCTGCTCGCGCTCGCTCTGCGGGGCGACATAACGCACCTGCAAATGACCGCCCTCCACCGTCGGCAACGCCTTGCGGTCGAGTTTGCCGTTGGGCGTCAGCGGCAATTGTTCGAGGAACAACAGGTGCGCCGGGACCATGAATTCCGGCAAAGACTCCCTGAGCCGTGCCTTGAGTTCATCGCGCAGGGACTGCTGATCATCGAGCTCCAGTGGTGAAGCGACCACGTAGGCCACCAGTTGCTGATTGCCCAGGGTTTCCTGCGCCAGCACCGCCACTTCGCGAACCGCTGGCTGCTCCAGCAGGCGCGCTTCGATTTCACCCAGTTCGATGCGGAAGCCGCGGATCTTCACTTGATGATCGATTCGGCCTCGGTACTCGAGCACGCCATCGGCCTGATAGCGGGTCAAATCACCGGTGCGGTACAGGCGCTCGCCGTTGCTGGCGAACGGGTTCGGCACGTACTTCTCGGCGGTCATGCCCGGCCGCCCCAGGTAACCCCGGGTGATGCCGGCACCGGCCAGGTACAACTCGGCCGATACGCCTTGCGGCACCGGTTGCAGATCGGCGTCGAGCAAATAGCTGGCGGTGTGTTTGAGCGGGCGACCAATGTTCGCCGTGCCACCCGCTTCGCGACGGGTCCAGGTGGAATAGGTGGTGTCTTCCGACGGGCCATAAAGATCGTAGACATGCGCCACGGTCGGTTGCCCATAAAGCGCATCGACCAGCGACTGCTTCAGCGGCTCACCGGCGAGGTTGATGATGCGCACGCTCGGCGGGATCTGCCCGGCACTGTGCAGCGCATTGATCGCCGACGGCACGGTGTTGATCAGGCGAACCTGATCGCGGGCGGGCAGTTGCGGCAGCTCCAGGGCGTTGCGGGCGATGATCAGCGAGCCGCCGTTGGCCAGGGTGACAAACAGCTCCCATACCGACAGGTCGAAACACACCGAAGTCGAAGCCAGCACACCCTGAATGTCGTCGCGGCTGTACACCGATTGCGACCAGTCGATCAGCGCCAGCACGTTGCGATGGGCGATGGCCACGCCTTTGGGCTCGCCGGTGGAACCGGAGGTGTAGATCACGTAGGCCAGGTTATCCGGCGTGACACCGGTCACCGGTGCGCTGCTCGGGTAAGCAGCCAGCCATGGCTCGGCGCTGTCCATCAACAACACTTGTGTCTCGGCAGCGATGCTCAATGTTGCCGCAACAGCCTGCTCGGTCAGCAGCACCAGCGCACGGCTGTCGTCGAGCATGTAGGCCACGCGGTCGGCTGGATAATCCGGGTCCAATGGCACATAAGCGCCACCGGCCTTGAGCACCGCCAGCAGCGCCACCAGCAGACTGTCGGAACGCTGCATCGCCACGCCGACCCGCACTTCCGGACCCACGCCCAACTCGATCAGCTTGTGGGCCAGACGGTTGGCCCGGGCGTCGAGCTCGGCGTAAGTCAGTTGCTTGGCCGCGAAGGTCACCGCCAGCGCATCCGGTTGGGCGGCGACTTGACGGTCGATCAATTGATGGACGCACAGATCATCGGCGAAACCTTCGTCAGCAGGGTTCCAATCCAGCAACACTTGTTGCTGCTCGGTTTCATCCAGAAGCAACAACTCGCCGAGACAGCGTTCACCGGCGTCGATCATCTGGCTCAACAGGTGCTGCAAATGAGCCGCCAGTCGCGTCACTGTCGCCTGCGCAAAACTGCCGCGTTGATAGCTGAAGTGCAGCGACAGTTGCGTGTCGAGGCTCACCAGCAGGGTCAGCGGATAGTTGGTTTGCTCCTGACTGGCCACCGGACCAAAACGCAGCCCTTGCGGGGCGCCCTGCTCCAGGGCCTGGGCAATCGGGTAGTTCTCGAACACCAGAATGTTGTCGAACAGCGCTTCACCGCCCTGCCCGGCCCAGCGCTGAATATCGAACAGCGCGGTGTGTTCGAACTCGCGCAAGGCCAGGTTTTGCGCCTGCACCGCTTGCAGCCAACCAGTAAGCGATTGCTCGGCCCGTGGACTGGCGATCACCGGCAAGGTGTTGATGAACAGCCCGATCTGCTGCTCGACACCCGGCAAGTCCGCCGGACGACCGGCGACCGTCGCGCCGAAGGCCACGGTGTTCTTACCGGTGTAGCGTTGCAACAGCAGCAACCAGGCCGCCTGCACCAGCGTGTTGACCGTGACTTTCGCGGCCCGGGCGAACTCGCCCAGACGCAGGGTTTGATCGGCCTCCAGCACCTGGAAGTGATCGCCGTAACCTTGGGTTTCGGTAGACGCTTGCGGCATTGCGACGGTCTGGGCCAGGCGCGTCGGCTCTTCCAGCGCCAGCAGCGCCGGGGTCCAGAACGCTTCGCTGGCTGCCGTATCCTGGCGTTGCAGCCAGGCGATGTAATCGCGGTAACGTCCGCTGTGAGCGGCGTTGAACTGGCCGCGGTAACGCTGTAGCACTTCGCCAAGCAATTGCGAGTTGCTCCAGCCGTCCATCAGGATGTGATGGTTGGTGTAGATCAGGTGATGACGGTGGTCGTCGATGCGCGTAATCACCAGCCGCAACAGGGTCGGCGCGCTCAAGTTGAGGGCTTGGCGTTCCGTGTCGGCGAGCGTCTGCAAGGCCTGATCGCGCTGCGGATGGGCGCGTAAATCGTGCAGGCTGTAAGGCATCTGCGCGTATTTGCTGACCACCTGCACCGGGTTTTCCAGTTCGCCCTGCCAGACAAAGCGCGTGCGCAGAATGTCGTGGGCCTCTACCGCCGCTTGCCAGGCCTGATGGAAACGCTCGGGGTCGAGCCCGTCGACGTCCAGGCGAATCTGGTTGATGTAATCACCGGTGGTTTCCTGGTACACGGCATGGAACAACATGCCCTGCTGCATCGGCGACAGCGGATACAGGTCTTCGATCGATTGCGGCGTCAGCGGCAAACCGTCCAGTTGTGCCTGGCTCAAGCGCGCCAGCGGGAAGTCCGACGGGGTAACGCCGTGCTGACCGGCCTGGCAGCAATGGGCGATCATCGCTTGCAGTTCCAGTGCGTAATCGTCGGCCAGCGCTTGAATGGTCGCCTCATTGAACCGTTCGCGACTGAAGGTCCAGCCCAGGTTCAGTTCACCGCCATACACCTGACCATTGAGGGCCAACTGGTTGGCCAATGGCGCACGAGCATCCAGTTCATCACCGGCCGCGTCACTGCACGGTACGAACAAGGCGCCGTCGGCTTCGGTGAAGCTGCCGTCGAACTGGCCAAGATAATTGAAGGTCAGGCACGGCACCGGCAATTGGCTGAGGATTTGACGTGCAGCGTCGTCACCCAGATGGGCCAGCGCACCAAAACCGAGGCCCTTGTTCGGGATCGCGCGCAGCTGTTCCTTGATCTGTTTCAGTGAGCCACCGAGGTCAGCGACCGGCGTCAGTTTGGCCGGGTACAGGCTGGTGAACCAGCCGACGGTGCGGGTCAGGTCAACGCCGTCGAACAGCTCTTCACGGCCATGACCTTCGAGCTGAATCAATGCGCTGTCGGTCCCGGTCCAGCGCACCATCACGCGGGCCAGAGCGGTCAGCAGCAGGTCGTTGACCTGCGTGCGATACGCCGCCGGGGCGTCTTGCAGCAGTTGCCGGGTCATTTCCTTGTTCAGTTGCGTGCGCACCGTCAGTGCATGCTTGTTCTGCTGCCCGCCCTCGGGATTGTCCACCGGCAACGCCACGTCGGCGCCGTGTAACTGCTGTTGCCACCAGGCCAGTTCGCTGCGCAATTCAGCACTGCGGGCGTAGGTTTGCAGGTGCTCGGCCCAGACCTTGGCCGCACTGGTTTTGGCCGGCAATTGCAGGGGCTCGCCGCTCAACAGC
>NZ_JBFTMK010000125.1:0-13260 GCF_056396965.1 Pseudomonas sp. 05N434 | reverse complement strand
GGCTCGCGATGACGGTCTCAAAATCACCCCATCAACCGCGCCGTCCCAAACAACCTGACCCGACTCAATTCGCCCTCCCGTTCTTCCAGCAGAATCGGCGCCGTGCCGCCGGGCATGACCACTTGCACTTCCCCCGCCGCCACCCAACCCACTCGCCACGCCGCGCACGCCACCGCACTGGCGCTGGTACCCGACGACGCGGTCGGCCCTTCGCCACGCTCGAACACCCGCGCAACGATTCGCCCTTCGGATTCAAGCATCGCCCATTGCAGGTTCACCCCGGCCGCACACGGCTGCCCCGCCCCGGTCGGCGTGGCGTAAGCGATGCGGGTCAACCCTCCAGACAACTCCGGCTCGCGCATTTGTGCGTTGCTCGGCAACGCATCGGCGCCTGTCACTAACGTCACACAATGGGGGTTACCGATGCGCACGAACTGGCTGCGGTTCCAGGCTGGGTCGAGCGTCGACAATGGCCGCACGTGACTGACATCACGCCCGTCCAACACGACGGCTTCGACCCCTTGCGCACCCACCGCTTCAGGCCCGAACGAAGGCTGCCCCAAGTCCAGCCAGAACCCTTGCACGCCATCGATTTCGGCGGGGTTCACCGAAGTCGCCACTGGCGAGAGCGCATCGCGCTTGTCGTGATGAACCCTGAGCAGGCAAGCCTCCTCCCTCGGCATCAGCCCTTGTTCACTCAGGGCCTGGGAAAAAATCGTCAGGCCATTGCCACTGCGCTCGGCCAGGCTGCCGTCGGTGTTGACGATCAGCAGGTCAAACGGCGGCGAAGATTGAAACGGCCCCACCAGCAAGCCATCGCAACGATGCGCCTTGCTGCCGGGCGGTTGTGTCCCGGGAGCCCAGCCGCAGAATGCCTCGATGGCCGACAACGCCCAGGCCTCACGGGTTTGCGCCGCCTGGCTGGCCTGTTCAGGCAGCTCGATACCGCTATCGCGCAGGGCGTCAGGCGCCACCACCGCGTAGATATTGCCTCGAGCATCGTACATCCGCGTCATGGCRCCCCCCCTATGAACAATTGATGCGTCGACAATATCGCGAAACAACGGCTGGCTGTGCAAGGATGTCACTCTGCGTGACTGCTGCCCCCGCCTGAACGTGGTGATCGAACCCTTTGCGGTTGTTCACTGTCCTTTGGGACGCGACGTTTTTTGCCAAGGATCGATATGACCAACCTCAACACCCAAGCCACCTTCGTCCCCGGACGTCTGGAACAGATGTCCACGCGCATCGCCTTCTTCATCGCCGGTTTCGGCATCGCGGCCTGGGCGCCGCTGGTGCCTTACGCCAAGGCGCGGGCCGGGCTGGATGAAGGCACCCTCGGGCTGTTGCTGTTGTGTCTGGGGGTGGGTTCGATTCTGGCGATGCCCATGGCCGGGATTCTGGCGACGCGTTTCGGCTGCCGTCGGGTGTTGAGCGGCGGCACCTTGTTGATCTGCGCGGCGCTGCCACTGTTGGCGACGGTATCCTCGATTCCGGCGTTGATCGCGGCATTGTTCATGTTCGGCGCCGGCCTGGGCACGGTGGATTCGACGGTGAACCTGCAAGCGGTGATCGTCGAGCGGGCCAGCGGCAAGACCATGATGTCGGGTTTTCATGGGCTGTTCAGCCTCGGCGGGATCGTCGGCGCGGCGGGTGTCAGCGGCCTGCTCGGTCTGGGTTTTTCGCCGCTGGGGGCGATGTGCGTGGTGATCGTGGTGCTGGTGCTGGCATTGCTTAAAGCCGCGCCGCACCTGTTGCCTTACGGCAGTGAAAGCTCCGGCCCGGCATTTGCCGTGCCCCATGGCATCGTGCTGTTTATCGGCGGGATGTGCTTCATCGTGTTCCTGGCTGAAGGCGCGGCACTCGACTGGAGCGCGGTGTTCCTGGCGCAGGAACGCGGGATCGACACCGCGTATGCCGGGCTGGGTTATGCGGCATTTGCGCTGACCATGACCGCCGGGCGATTGACCGGTGACGCGATTGTCCGGCACCTGGGCGCCACGCGGGTGATTCTGTTCGGCGGACTGATGGCTGCGGCAGGATTGTTTCTGGCGACCTTCGCACCGGGATGGCAAGCCGCGCTGCTCGGTTATGCGCTGCTCGGTGCCGGTTGTTCGAACATCGTGCCAGTGCTGTACACCGCCGTGGGCAAGCAGACGGTGATGCCGCAAAGCATCGCGGTGCCGGCCATCACGACCCTGGGTTATGCCGGGATTCTGGCGGGACCGGCGGTGATCGGTTTTGTGGCTCATGGCAGCAGCCTGAGCTTCGCGTTCGGACTAATGGCGGTGCTGCTGGTGGCGGTGGCGATTGGAGGGAAAGTGCTAAAGGTCTAACGCTCAGCAGCACGAAAAACGACAGGAGGTCGTATTTTTCGCCGCTTTACTATCAGTTCTGACAGTAGACACGTTTTGGCTGCGCATCGACCATGAGTTGAATATCCCAGGCGGGTGAGCTCCTCATGAACACGTTCAACCTCAAGGTTCTGCTGGTTTTGTTGCTACTGATGGGCGCGAACGGTTGCAGCAAATCGCCGCTTGCCCAACATGACTGGGGCGAAGGTATTGAAAATTTCGCACCGGCACGTCTCTTGTCCAATGCCGACGGGCGATACAACCATTGGCAGTCCATCGCCAGGGTCAAGGTTGATGAAGGCCGGATCTGCAGCGGCAGCCTGATCGATACCCGTGGAGCAAACGATGATCGCAGCGGCCCAGCGTATGTGCTCACCTCAGGTCATTGTGCAAAAGGTAATGTCGGTCGATTTATCGTGAACGAGCCTGCGTCCGGACAGGCTACCTTCAATTTTTTCCGGGACACGACGCCACAACAAAAAAACTATCCCATCACCAGAATCGCCTGGAGCACCCTGCGTGGCCAGGACATTGCGCTGCTGGTACTCGATCGCACCCTCGGCCAAGTGATGAACGATGGCATCCAGCCCTTGAAAGTTGCGAGCCATGCCCTGACCGAAGGCACCGATACGCTGGTGGTTGGCGCCGCTGTCGATGATTTTATCCAGCGTTCGGCATGTCCGCAGGAACACCGCGCAGGAATTCTCGAAGCCGGGTGGGTTTGGGTGGATCAAATCAGCAATCGATGCCTGGGGGTCATCAATGGAATCTCTGGCTCTCCACTCCTGAATCGCTACACCAACGAAATCGTCGCGGTGATTGGCACCACCACGCGCGACAGCGGGCGATCGCGATGCAGTATCAGCGCACCTTGCGAAGTCATCGAAGGCATGCCTATCAGGGATTACAGTGAGGTGCGTACCACTGACTCAGGCGGCGAGAGCGAGTTACGCTATGAACTGCGCCAAGGACCAGGGCTGTATTTCTTGTGCGTGATGGGGCAAAACCATCAGGCGGGACCACCCGGAAAATGGGATGCGCGAAACGCCAGGATTTTTTGGCGGTGGGTATTGGCAGAACCCGCTCAAATGGCGCCAGTATTCAACATCACGAATAGAGGAGAGGGCGTCTATTCTGTAGCGCCTTCTCAGGTCACGCCCGATCTGGATGTAGCAGGGCATCAATACAAGATCGGTACATCGGCCACGATTGATTGCCAACAAGCTGAGGGATACAAGCAGGTCAGGCCACCACTGCTGGATTTTGAAGTGGACACGAGCGACGGCGAGAAAAAAATCTGCCTCAAGACCGTGGACATGGCAGGCAATCCTTCGCCTGTCATCGACTTCCGACTGCCAGACGCCGCCCCGTAAGCCTGTGTCGACACCTATCAGAAGCTGATCGGCAACCCSGAATTGCCGACCAGTCACTCATCAGAATCCGACGCTGGCCTGCACAAAGAACGTGCGTGGCGCGCCGACGTACATCCCCGAGTTGTTGTCGCTGGAACGGGTGAAATACTGCTTGTCGAAGATGTTTTTCACCCCGGCGCCGACTTTCAGGTTCGACAACTGCGAACCGAAGTCATAACCACCGCGCACGTTCCAGGTCACGTAACCCGGAATGTCACCGTACTGCCCGTCTGCGGAACCTTCGGTGATGTAGTTGCCGCTGAAGCTGCCATCGGCATTCACTCCGGTCCCCGGTGAACGCTGCCTGGACTGGGCAAAGGCATCGAGGTTGTAGGTCCAGCGGTTGATGTCGTAACGCAGCCCGGCGGTGGCCACCTGACGCGAGTAGAACGGCAGATCACGGCCCTTGAAGCCCGGGATCTCGCCTTCATACGTGGCGCGGGTGTAGGTGAAACCGGCGTTGGCGGTCAGGCCATCGAGCATCGGGTTGAGCGCCGACAGGTCGTAATGCACCGACGCTTCAAGGCCCTGGTGCTTGGTCGCGCCGAGGTTGGTCCAGCCCACGTCGTTGCTGATGTATTGCAGTTCGTCATCGAAGTCGATGTAGAACAGCGTCACTTCCCCGCCCCACACGTCATCGTTGTAGCGCGTACCGAGCTCGTAGGTCTTGGCTTTTTCCGGGCTCAAGCCATTGGCGGTGTTGTCACCCGAGCCACCCTGGCCGAGCTGGAAATATTGCAGGCTGCCGAACGAGGTTTCGTAGTTGGCGAACAGCTTCCAGGCCTCGGACAGGTGATACATCACGCTCAGGGCCGGCAGCGGCTCGTTGCTGTCGATGCTGCGGCGTTTTTCCTGCACCGGTTTGCCGGCGGTGTCGAGCACCGGCCTGTCGTGCCATTCGGTGCTGATGCTTTCAAAACGGATGCCGGGGGTCACGGTCCAGTTGCCGACGTCGATCTTGTCATCGATGTAAACGGCGTGGGCCTCGGTGCCACCGGTGCGGTCCTGGAACACATGGCCATCGGACGTTTTGCTGACCACCGGCTGATTGTTCACCAGCGCCAGACGGCTCGACTCTTCGTGCATGCCTTCTTTCAGGTAGCGATAACCGACGCTGGCTTCCTGCGTGGTCGGGCCCAGGTCGAACACATGGGACACCCGCGGTTCGATGCCGAAGGTGTAGTACGTGCGCGGGTAGGAGTTGAGGGTTTTCTGGTCACGCGCGGCGATGGTGCTGCCACGGAAGCTGTCGGAATAGTAGGTCAGCACTTCGGCTTGGGTCCGGTCGTCGATCTGCCGCGCCCATTTGAACGACACGTCCTTGCGGCGGCCGCTGAAATTGTCGTGGTCGCGGTCGGACTGGAACGGATCGGCGTCGTACTGCTTCTGCGTCAGGCCACCGGGCATGTCGGCGCTGGCGTCGTAGTAATGGAAATTGAGGCTGAAATCGTCCTGATCGGTGGGCGCCCAGTGAGTCTTGAGGATCACGTCGTCGATGTCATTGCCGTTGTTGCTTTTGCGATAACCGTTGCCGTTCACCCCGGAATACAACAGCGCCACGCCCATGCCGTTTTCGGCGGTGCCGCCGAGAAACGCGGTGTCGATGTGTTTCCAGCCACCGCGCTGGGTGGTTTCCAGGGTGGTGCCGATTTCACCGGTGGCTTTCTCCGGGATCGCGCGGGTGACGAAGTTGATCACGCCACCGACGTTCTGCGGCCCGTAACGCACGGAACCGGCGCCGCGCACCACGTCGATGCTGTCGAGGTTGCCGGAGGAAATCGGCGCCATCGACAGCTGTGGCTGGCCGTAAGGGGCGAAGGCAGCCGGCACACCGTCGATCAGTACGGTGGAGCGTGGCGACAGGCGCGAAGTCAGGCCGCGCACACCGACGTTCAGGGAGATGTCGCTGCCGCCAGTGCCGTTGGCGTCCTGCACTTGCACGCCGGGAACACGCCGCAATACGTCGCCGACATTCATGGCGCCCTGCTCGACCATCGCTTCACGGCGAATAACCGTGCGCGCGCCGGGATGGTTTTGCACCACGGCGGCATCGGCGTCACCGAGCCAGTCACCCACCACCTTGATGTCGGTCACGCCCAGTTCCAGCGGGCCATTTGAGGCGGAAGTCGGTGCCGGCATCAGCGTGACCGAACCCTCATCGATCTGGTATTGCAGACCGCTGCCTTGCAGCAATTGGCGCAAGGCCTGTTCCGGCGAGAGGTTGCCATCGACTGCCGGTGCCTGTTTGCCAGCCACCAGTTCCGGGCTGAAAAAAACCTGCAACGAGGTTTGCTGGCCCAGCTGACTCAAGGCCTGGCCCAGTGGCTGAGCCTGAATATGAATGGCGTCGGCGGCGAATGCCTGAGGCAGCGCCGAGCTGACCGACAGGGCGAGCGCGAGGGGCAGCCAGGATGATTTGTTATTTTTAGCGGTGGTTTTCTTCACGTCGAACGTTGTCCTGTGGATCGCAAGAGTGCGCGTCTGTTAATGCAAACCAGTTGCAGTTGGACAAGAAGACGAAGAACTCGAAAAAAACCTGAATCTATCGGGAGATTATTTCCTGGCTGCCGTCATCGAGGGTGCGGATGGCCACCCGCAGAATGCTCGGCAAGGCCTTGAGCAGCGCATCGGTGTTGTCGGATTTGAACACACTGGTCAGGCGCAGGTTGCCCACGTTGGCGCTGCCGACTGTCAGCGGTTTCTCCCGATAACGCGACACTTCTTCGGCCACTTCGCTGAGGCTGGCGTTGTTGAACACCAGTTTGCCGCTGCGCCATGCGGTCAGTTCCGCAGGGTTGACCATATAGGCGGTGGCCACCTTGCCCTGGGCATTGATGCGAGTGCCGAAGCCGGCGGTGAGGCTGACGAAATCATCGCCACCCCCTTGAACCCTGACCGTGCCCTGCTCCACCGCGACCCGGGTTTCGGCGCTGTCGCGGCGCACATCGAACCGGGTGCCGGTGACCGTGACCCTGCCGCTGCCCGCCTCGACCACGAACGGTCGACTGCTGTCGTGCTCGACGCTGAACATCGCCTCGCCTTGCGTCAACTCGATGCCGCGACGGTCCTTTTCATAGCGCACCTGCACCCGGCTGCGGCTGTTCAGATCAATCACCGAACCGTCCGGCAACGCCACATGACGACGCTCGCCAAGGGCCGTGGAATATTCAGCCGTGTAGGTCGCCGGAGGGTTCAAGCCGCTGAACAGCCCCAGGCCGAGCGCCACCGCCAACACGCTGGCGGCCACCGCGTAACGCACCAGCGGACGACGTTTACTGCGCACCGCCGGGGTTTCACACAAGGCGTGCAGACGCTTGGCCGGCAATCGATCGGCCGCCACCCACAGGTTCTGGAGTATCTGATATTCGTTGCGATGCTGAGGGTGTTCGTCCAGCCAGCTCTCGAAGCGGCGCTGCTCTTCGGCGCTGGCGGCAGGTTCCTGCAAACGCACAAACCACCGCGCCGCGTCGTCGCGAACCGTTGTTTGCCCGCACGCACAATCACGAGTATCCATCATGGCTGTGCCCCGTCCAGACGATCACGCAGATGCCGCAGGGTGCGGATCATATACTTTTCCACCATGTTCCTGGACAGCCCCAGGCGCTCGGCGATTTCGGCCTGGGTCAGGCCTTCGATCTTCTGCCAGACGAACACCTTGCGGCAGTTGAGCGGCAACTCGGAGAGCGCCCGCTCGATGGAATCCGCCAACTGGATCGCGTGCATGAAATGCTCCGGGTCGCCGGACGACGACACACTGTGATCGATCGCCTCCGACTCCATGGCGCCCCGCCGATCCTCACGCCGATAACCGTCCACCGCTATGTTGCGCGCGGTCTGGTGCAAATACGCCCGAGGTTGCTGCACCGCCGCCGAATCGGACTCGAGCACCCGCACGAAGGTGTCATGGGCCAGGTCCTCGGCCTGCTGACGATTTCTCAGACGACGGGTCCAGGTGCCGATCAACTCTTCGTAATGCTCGAAAAAGCCAGGTCTGCGGGGCAGCTTGGGGGTCATTGCGGCGTGCTGTAGGGATGAGGTGCGAATAGTAATGCTTCCTATTAACCGGAGGCAATGGATTCCACTTGGGAGTACCAGACGACCGGTAGCCAAAACCCGTTGCCACAAAATATTACATGCGTCATATTACACTCATAATAACGCCTCGTTTCCCACAGGTATTTCTCCATGACCAGCATGCCCAGCCTTGAACCCGACCTTGCTGTCGCAGTGAACCCACCCAAGCCTCCCCTGCTGAAACGGCTGGTGCTGCTGACGGCAGCCATCGCAGCCCTGGTGTTCATCGGGCTGTACGCGAACCATTGGTGGACTGCCGGGCGCTTCATCGAAGAAACCGACGATGCCTACATTGGTGGCGACGTCACGGTGATCGGCCCGAAAGTCGCCGGCTATATCGAAGAAGTGTTGGTGACCGACAACCAGAAGGTCAAGGCCGGCGATGTGCTGATCCGGATCGACGCCCGTGACTACCGCGCCAACCTGGCCAAGGCTGAAGGCGCGGTGGCCGCTGAAGAAGCATTGCTCGCCAACCTCGACGCCACCGAACAACTGCAACACGCGGTGATCGGCCAGGCCCGCGCCGGTATCGATGCCGCAGGCGCCGAAACCGCGCGCTCGCGGGACGACAATGCCCGCTACAAACGCCTGGTGGGCAGCAATGCCGTCTCGGTGGAAAGCGCGCAACGGGCCGACGCTACCTTCAAGACGGCCCAGGCGCAGAGTGCCCGGGCCCAGGCCGAATTGCTCGCCGCGCAACGCCAGTTGAACGTGATCGAAACCCAGAAACAACAAGCCCGCGCGGCGTTGATACAGGCGCGGGCCGAGCGTGATCTGGCGCAGTTGAACGTCGGCTACACCGAGTTGAAAGCCCCCGTCGATGGCGTGATCGGCAATCGTCGGGCGCGGGTCGGCGCTTATGCCCAGGCCGGTTCGCAACTGTTGTCGTTGGTGCCGGCCAGCGGGTTGTGGGTCGATGCCAATTTTAAAGAAGATCAGCTAGCGCGGATGACGCCGGGACAACGTGTGATCGTGCATGCCGACGTGCTCAAGGGGCGTGAGTTCCACGGGCATCTGGACAGCCTCGCGCCGGCCAGCGGTTCGCAGTTCAGCGTGCTGCCACCGGAAAACGCCACCGGTAACTTCACCAAAATCGTCCAGCGGGTGCCGGTGCGGATCCTGCTCGACCCGGCGGATGGCGTACTCGGTCATCTGCGTCCAGGCCTGTCGGTGACTGCCGAAGTGGACACCCGCGCCGAGCCTGAAGCGCAAACCCCAACCGTGGCCAGCGCGCCATGAGCCGCGCCCTCGCCGCCCCCGCGCAACCGTTCAACGCAGCCAACATGGCGACGGCGACCAAGGTGTTCGCCTTCGCCACGATGTGCATCGGCATGTTCATTGCGCTGCTGGATATCCAGATCGTCTCGGCGTCGCTGCGTGACATCGGCGGCGGGCTCTCGGCGGGCACCGACGAAACCGCCTGGGTGCAGACCAGTTACCTGATCGCCGAAATCATCGTGATTCCGCTGTCGGGCTGGTTGTCCCGGGTGTTCTCGACCCGTTGGCTGTTCTGCGCCTCGGCGATTGGCTTCACCCTGGCCAGCCTGCTCTGCGGTGTGGCCTGGAACATCCAGAGCATGATCGCCTTCCGCGCCCTGCAAGGGTTTCTCGGTGGCTCGATGATTCCGCTGGTGTTCACCACCGCCTTCTTTTTCTTCACCGGCAAGCAACGGGTGATCGCCGCCGCAACCATCGGCGCAGTGGCCTCGCTGGCGCCGACGCTGGGGCCGGTCATCGGTGGCTGGATCACTGACATTTCGTCCTGGCACTGGCTGTTCTACATCAACCTGGTGCCGGGGATTTTCGTCGCGGTGGCAGTGCCGATGCTGGTGAAAATCGACCAGCCGGAATTGTCGCTGCTCAAAGGCGCCGACTACCTGAGCATGCTGTTCATGGCGGTGTTTCTCGGTTGCCTGGAATACACCCTCGAAGAAGGCCCGCGCTGGAACTGGTTCAGCGACAGCACGATTCTGACCACTGCGTGGATCAGCGGCCTGGCCGGATTGGCCTTCATCGGTCGAACCTTGTACGTGGCCAACCCGATCGTCGATCTGCGCGCCTTGAAAGACCGCAACTTCGCCCTCGGTTGTTTCTTTTCGTTCGTCACCGGGATCGGCCTGTTCGCGACGATTTACCTGACGCCGCTGTTTCTCGGCCGGGTACGCGGCTACAGCGCGCTGGACATTGGCCTGGCAGTGTTTTCCACCGGGGTGTTCCAGATTATGGCGATTCCGCTGTACGCCTTTCTGGCCAATCGCATCGACCTGCGCTGGATCATGATGACCGGCCTTGGGCTGTTCGCCCTGTCGATGTGGGACTTCAGCCCGATCACCCACGACTGGGGCGCCAGGGAATTGATACTGCCGCAAGCCTTGCGCGGGATCGCGCAACAACTGGCGGTGCCGCCGGCGGTGACCCTGACCCTTGGCGGGTTGGCACCGTCGCGGCTCAAACATGCTTCGGGGTTATTTAACCTGATGCGTAACCTTGGCGGCGCGATGGGGATCGCCGCGTGCGCGACCATCCTCAATGACCGCACCAACCTGCACTTCACCCGGTTGGCGGAGAACCTCAACAGCACCAACGAAGCACYCAATCAGTGGCTGTCCCAGGTCGGCCATAACTTCGCCGCCCTCGGCCAGAGCGGTGACATCGGCGTCACCGCCAGCCTGCGTCAGCTGTGGCTGCTGACGTATCGCGAAGCGCAGACGCAAACCTACGGCGACGCGTTCCTGATGATCATGGTCTGCTTCATTCTCGCCACGGCGATGGTGCCCCTGATGCGCAAGGTACAACCACCAGCCGCGCCGAGTGCCGATGCTCATTGAGCCTGATTGTTACTCCTGAGGCATCTTGCGGAAACCCACAGCCAGGCGGTTCCAGCTGTTGATGGTGGAAATCGCCACCGTCAGGTCGACCATTTCCTTGGGGCTGAACTCGGCGCTGAGCAGCGCATAGTCTTCGTCCGGCGCGTGGGTCAGGCTCACTTGGGTCATGGACTCGGTCCAGGCCAGTGCGGCGCGCTCGCGATTGGTGAAAAACGGTGCCTCGCGCCAGGCGGTCACGGCGAACAGCCGGCGTGGCGTTTCCCCGTCCTTCATGGCATCGGCAGTGTGCATGTCGATGCAGAAGGCGCAGCCGTTGATCTGCGAGGCGCGCAGCTTGACCAGTTCGATCAGCGACTTTTCCAGGGGCAGTTTCGAGACAGCGGTTTCCAGGGCCATCATGGCTTTGAAGGCGTCTGGGGAGGCAGTGTAGAAATCGATACGGGTTTGCATGGCGAGCTCCAATCACAATGGGTGTTGGCGCTACGTTAATGCGGACCTGAGGTTGAACAAATAGCCAATTATTGGGAAGTTGAGGATGCCAATAGACCAGAAGAATTTCAGTGACAGTGCCGACGCCGACGCCTGCTCGCGAAGGCGCCGGAACAGGCAACCAACCTATTGGTGACTACGATTGCGCAACCACTGCAAAAACCCTTTTTTCTCCACCACCTTGGGTGTTTCCTGAATCAGCGCCTGAGCCTTGTTCAAGCGGAAATCCAGCAACGTCTTCATCGCTTCACCGATGTCATGCCGCGCATCCAGGCACGGTTGGAGGTATTCCCTTTCGATCCGGTACAAGCTGCAGGTCGTCTTGGCTTTAAAATCCGCCGGCATCGCCATATCGGACAAAATCCCGCCCTCGCCGATCACCTCTCCCGGCCCCATGCGCCCGCTTTCGATCTTGACCCCGCCGCGGCTCAGCTCCACCGACACGACGCCGGATTCAATGATGAACAGATGATCGCTGACCTCCCCCGCCGGCAGAATCATTTCTCCGGCGCGGAAGGTTTGCAGCTTCATGTTCTGGCTGAAGGTTTCTTTCTCTTCCTGACGCAGGGTCGAGAAGATGTTCGAGCCGTCCAGCAACGCCCGTTGCCGTGACAAGGCCGCAGGAGCGTTGGGCTCGACGTTCGACAACAGGATGACGCCGGATGCCTGCAAGTGCCGGAACGCCAGGTCGAACAGCAGATTGCGCACCATGCGTTTCTGATCCATGGAGACCACGAAGCCGCTGATTTCATACTCCACGCCGGTGCTGCCGGAGCTTTTCAACGCCACGCACGGTGCCGGTTTGTCCAACAGAAAGCGGCACCCTTGCATAGCCCGCTCCAAGGCATCGATCACCGTTTGCGGACGCGCGTGGGGGCTCACTTGCAAACTGATCGAGACGCCGAAAATATCGCTGGGCCGGCTGAAATTGATGATCTTGGCCTTGGCCGCCAGGGAGTTGGGGATCACCGCCATGCTGCCTTGGGAGGTTTGTAGGCGTGTGGCGCGCCAATCGATGTCGGTGACCCGACCTTCGGTGCCATCGATGGAGATCCAGTCACCCAGTTGATAGGGTTTGGTGGTGTTCAGGACGATCCCGGAAAACACGTCGCTGAGGGTACTTTGCAAGGCCAGGCCGACGACGATCGCCAACGCGCCGGATGTCGCCAGCACGCCCTTGACCGGCAATTCGAGCACGTACGCCAGGGCAGCAATGACCGCGATCAGGAAAATCACCGCGCCGAGCAGGTCCTGCAACAAGCGCCCGGTGTGCCCGACCCGTTGCATCATCACCGCGCCGAGCAATACTGTCAGGGTGCGCGCTGCGTATAGCCACCAGCCAATCTGCAAACCGGTTGCCGCCAGGTGCAACGGCACATTGTCGGCCCAGGGCGCCGGCGCCATGGGGTTCAAGCCTTCGTTGAACAGCAGCACGCTGAACAACGCGAAAATCACCACCCGCGCGGCCAGTTTCCAGTTGCTGCTACTGGCCGTGATCAAACGCCACAACACCAGATCGATCAGGATCAGGATCAGCGCGCTAAGCAACGGGTGATTGGTGAGCAGTGACAGCATCAAGCAACTCCAACAATGGCCAATGGCGTGAAGATCTCACAGATTGTAGGAGCTGGYGAAGCCTGCGATCTGCAAAACACCACAAAACCAATGTGGGAGATACCAGGTTGCAGAGCAACCCACTACTGCGTCGTATTCAACCGCTCATCCGGCCGAACCGGCCCGACTGGAAGTCGCTGAAGGCCTGATGAATTTCCTGCTCGGTGTTCATTACAAACGGGCCGTGGCCGACGATGGGCTCGTCGATCGGCTCGCCGCTGAGCAGCAGCACGACTGCATCGTTGTCGGCTTCGAGGCTGAGCTGATCACCGTTGCGTTCGAACAACGCCAACTGCCCGTCACGCACCAGTTCCTGACCATTGACCTGAACCGTACCGCGCAGCACCACCAGTGCGGTGTTGCGTCCTTCATGCAGATCCAGGGTCAGCAACTTGCCGGCGTTCAAGCGCACATCCCACACGTCGATCGGCGTGAAGGTCCGCGCCGGGCCTTTGTGGCCGTCGAACTCACCGGCGATCAAGCGCAGGC
>NZ_JBFTMK010000124.1:0-10034 GCF_056396965.1 Pseudomonas sp. 05N434 | reverse complement strand
TTGTAATCGATCTCTTTCACGTCTTCAGCGGTGAAGCGGCAGAATTTACGACGACGGAAGAAACGTGCCATGTAATAGGCTCCTCAAAAGGTCCGTGGATTACTCGTCAGCGTTATCGCTGTTGTCGCTGTCATCACTGTCAACGCCTTCAGCGTCGGAGTGCTCAGGACGGTCGCGACGCTCACGGCGCTCACTGCGGTTTTCTTCAGCCTTGAGCATCTCGGATTGGCCGGTAACGGCTTCTTCGCGACGGATGACCAGGTTACGGATCACTGCATCGTTGTAGCGGAAGTTGTCTTCCAGCTCGGCCAGGGCCTTGCCAGTGCACTCAACGTTCAGCATCACGTAGTGAGCCTTGTGAACATTGTTGATTGCGTAGGCCAGTTGACGACGGCCCCAATCTTCCAGACGGTGGATTTTGCCGCCGTCTTCTTCGATCAGCTTGGTGTAACGCTCAACCATGCCGCCGACTTGCTCGCTTTGATCCGGGTGGACCAAAAAGATGATTTCGTAATGACGCATGAATGCTCCTTACGGGTTGTAGCCTGCCGCTCAAAAGCGGTCAGACAAGGAGTGAATGACACTTATGGACTTGCTTGCGATAGACACATGCGTGCCTGCCGTCACAGCAAGGGGCGCAATTGTAGAGAAGGGTCGAGGGAGGTGCAAGGCAATTGGTGATTATTTGAACAATCACTTCGACTGGAAAGCCGAACACTTGCAGGAGCCGCCTGCGGCGACTCCTGCAGAGGAGTCTCAGGACTTTTTGGCGGTCCCGGCGGCTTTGACGCCACGCTGGCGCAGCGCTTCGAACAGGCAGACGCCGGTGGCGACGGACACGTTGAGGCTGCTGACGCTGCCAGCCATCGGCAGGCGTACCAAATAGTCGCAAAGGTCGCGAGTCAGGCGGCGCATGCCGCTACCTTCGGCACCCATGATCAGGATGGTCGGGCCCGTCAGGTCCTGCTGATACAGATCCTGCTCAGCCTCGCCCGCCGTACCGACGACCCACAAGCCGCGCTGCTTGAGTTTTTCCAGGGTGCGCGCCAGGTTGGTCACGGCGACCAACGGAATCACTTCCGCCGCGCCACAAGCAACTTTTCGAACCGTCGGGGTCAGCGTGGCTGATTTGTCCTTCGGCACGATCACCGCCAGCGCGCCGGCCGCATCGGCCGAACGCAGGCAAGCGCCGAGGTTGTGCGGATCGGTCACGCCGTCGAGCACCAGCAGCAAAGGCGCGCCTTCGGTGCGATCGAGCAGCTCGTCGAGCATCGCCTCGCCCCAGACCTGGCTCGGGCTGACGTCCGCCACCACGCCCTGGTGCACGCCTTCAACCCAGGCGTCCAGCTCGCGACGCTCTGCCTGACCGACGGCCACGCGATTTTCGGCAGCGAGTTCGATCAGCGTCTGAACGCGCGGATCGCTGCGGCCTTCAGCCAGCCAGATCTGCTTGACGCGTTTTGGGTGGTGACGCAGCAACGCTTCTACTGCGTGCACGCCGTAGATCTTTTCCAACTGACTCATGACTTGGCCTTAGGTTTACGCGCCCCGCCGCTTCTGGCGGCTGGAGCGGAACCCGCTTTTGGCGGGCCTTTACGGTGTTTGCTCGGTTTGGCTGGCTTGCCGCCGGAGGCCTTGTCAGGCGCCGACCGCCCGGTCTTTCCCCCAGACGCCGCTTTACCGCCGCTTTTCGCTTCAGACAGCAATGCCTGTTTCATTTCACGACTTTTGCGCAACTCGGCATTTTTTGCCGCCGCATCGCTCGGACGATAGGCCTCGACGGCCTTTTCCTTGGCCGGACGACGCCCGGCCTTGGCCAGTACTGGCTCGGCAGCTGTTTTGATAGCAGGCGCTGCGGTTTCAGTGCCGCGCTTTTTGCGACCGATCGGTGCGCTGATGGTTTTTTCGGCCATCTCGAAGTCGATCTTGCGCTCGTCGAGGTCGACGCGCATGACGCGCACTTCAACGGTGTCGCCCAAGCGGAAGCTACGACCGGTACGCTCACCGGCGAGGCGATGGTGCACAGGATCGAAGTGGTAGTAGTCACCCGGCAGCGCGGTGACGTGCACCAGGCCTTCGACGTAAATATCGGTCAGTTCGACGAACAGGCCGAAACCGGTCACGGCGGTGATCACCCCCGGGAACGATTCGCCCACGCGGTCTTTCATGAACTCGCACTTGAGCCAGTTCACTACGTCGCGGGTGGCTTCGTCGGCACGGCGCTCGCTCATCGAGCACTGTTCGCCGAGCTGCTCCAGGGTCGCTTCGTCGTACGGATAGATCCGCGCCTTCGGAATGGTCATCGCGCCGGCACGGCGAACGTGCGGGGTGTCCATTTTCGAATGGATGACGCTGCGAATCGCCCGGTGCGTGAGCAAGTCCGGGTAGCGGCGGATCGGCGAAGTGAAGTGGGTATAGGCCTCGTAATTCAGGCCGAAGTGGCCCTGGTTATCGGCGCTGTACACCGCTTGGCTCAACGAGCGCAGCATGACGGTCTGGATCAGGTGGAAATCCGGACGATCCTTGATGCCCGCGAGCAAAGCCTGGTAATCCTTCGGCGACGGACCGTCCTTGCCTTTGTGCAGGGACAGGCCGAGCTCGCCGAGGAAGGCGCGCAGTTTTTCCAGACGCTCCGGCGGCGGGCCGTCGTGGACGCGATACAACGCAGGGATTTCGTGCTTCTTCAGGAATTCGGCGGTGGCCACGTTGGCCGCCAGCATGCATTCCTCAATCAGCTTGTGAGCATCGTTGCGAACGGTCGGACGGATTTCGGCAATCTTGCGCTCGGAACCGAAGATGATCCGGGTTTCCTGGGTTTCGAAATCGATCGCGCCGCGCACGTGACGAGCCGCCAGCAGAACCTTGTACAGCGCATACAGCTGCTTGAGGTGCGGCAGAACGTCGGTGTATTCACCACGAAGCTGACGCGCTTCGGTGGCTTTCGGCGTTTCCAGCATGGCGCTGACCTTGTTGTAGGTCAGGCGGGCATGGGAGTGAATCACCGCTTCGTAGAAGCAGTAGTCGGTCATTTCGCCGGATTTGGAGATGGTCATCTCGCAAACCATGGCCAGGCGATCGACGTGCGGGTTCAGCGAGCACAGGCCGTTGGACAACTGCTCAGGCAGCATCGGCACCACGCGCTCGGGGAAGTACACCGAGTTGCCGCGAACCTGGGATTCGTTATCCAGCGCCGAACCGATTTTCACGTAACTGGAAACGTCGGCAATCGCCACGTACAACTTCCAGCCACCGGAGAACAGGCGCAGCTTGCCCGGTTTGGCTTCGCAGTAGACCGCGTCATCGAAGTCGCGCGCATCCTCACCGTCGATGGTCACGAACGGCAGAYGACGCAGGTCGATGCGCTTCTCTTTGTCTTTCTCTTCGACTTCGGGCTTGAGCTTGGCGGCTTCTTTCAAGACCGCTTCAGGCCAGACGTGCGGAATATCGTAGGTGCGCAGGGCAACATCGATTTCCATGCCCGGTGCCATGTAGTTGCCCACCACCTCGACCACGTCGCCTTGCGGCTGGAAGCGTGGCGTCGGCCAGTGAGTGATCTTCACTTCAACGAACTGACCGATCTGCGCGTTGGCATTGCGACCTGGCGTCACCAGCACTTCTTGCTGGATCTTCGGATTGTCTGCGACGACGAAACCGATACCGCCCTCCTCGAAGTAACGACCGACGATGCTCTCGTGGGCACGGGACACCACTTCGACAATCATGCCTTCGCGGCGACCGCGACGGTCGAGGCCAGAAACACGTGCCAGGGCACGGTCGCCATCGAACACCAGGCGCATTTGCGCCGGGCTCATGAACAGGTCGTCACTGCCGTCGTCCGGGACCAGGAAGCCGAAACCGTCACGGTGACCGCTGATGCGGCCCAGGATCAGGTCGAGCTTGTCCACCGGCGCATAAGTGCCGCGACGGGTGTAGATGAGTTGAGCGTCGCGCTCCATGGCGCGCAGGCGGCGGCGCAGGGCTTCGATCTGGTCTTCTGTGGTCAGACCAAACTCTTCGACCAGCTGCTCGCGGTTAGCAGGCGAACCTCGATCAGCAAGGTGCTGAAGGATCAGTTCGCGGCTAGGAATAGGGTTTTCATATTTTTCCGCTTCACGAGCGGCCTCGGGATCGAGGGACTGCCAATCGGCCATTAGAGAGTTTTCACCTTGTCTATATGCGGGTTAGTTTGGCATAGGCGTAATGAAACGGGAAATTTCAGGCTATGACAGCCCATCTAAAGCCCTTTATCGACACCGCGAAGCTGATTTGAATGCCGCCGGTAAAATTTTCCAGTTTTTTTTGATGACGGGGGTTTACAGTTAAAAAGACGCTCCGTATAGTGCGCGCCATCGACGACGCACTAGCGCTGCCGATACTGCCCAGATGGTGAAATTGGTAGACACGCCAGCTTCAGGTGCTGGTGACCGCAAGGTCGTGGAAGTTCGAGTCTTCTTCTGGGCACCAATTCAAATTCAAGGTCACGATCTTGAATTTCACAAAAACCCGCGAAAGCGGGTTTTTGCGTTTCTGGCCTTTGAAGCCATAGCCGCCCCTTGTGGCGAGGGAGCTTGCTCCCGCTGGGCTGCGAAGCGGCCCCCTCATTCTTTCAGTCAATCCTTATTGCCCGGTTTTGCGACTGCTCCGCAGCCGAACGGGAGCAAGCTCCCTCGCCACAAAGATCTGCACCAGCCCCTCTAGCAAAACCCTCACCCGCCCTGCAAGGCGCACTTGAGAAGCAATATCGTTTATCATTGTTTCAAGTTTTTGCAATGCGACAGTGAGGAACCCTGCGAATGATGCTTCGAAATACCCTGCGCCGCGGCCTGACCATCACCCTCCTCGGCCTGACACTCGCCACGCCCCTCACCCAAGCCGCCGATCCGGTTTCCCTGACACTCTATAACGGTCAACACAAGGAAGTCGGCGACGCCGTCGCCAAAGCCTTCGAAGCCAAGACCGGGATTCACGTCAATGTGCGCAAGGGCAGCAGCAACCAACTCGCCAGCCAGATCGTCGAAGAAGGCGATCGCTCCCCCGCCGATGTGATCTACACCGAAGAATCGCCACCGCTGAACAAGCTCGGCGAACAAGGCCTGCTGGCGAAAGCCGATGCCGCCACACTTGAAGTCCTGCCCAAGGACTACGTTGCCGGCAATGGCACCTGGATCGGCATCACCGCGCGGGTCCGGGTCGTCGCCTTCAACCCTAAACTGATCGACGAAAAAGACCTGCCCAAGTCGGTCATGGAATTCTCCGATCCAAAATGGCAAGGCAAGGTCGGCTTCGTGCCCAGCAGCGGCGCCTTCCAGGAACAGGCGGTGGCGATTATCAAGGTCCACGGGATGGACGCCGCCGAAGAATGGCTGACCGGCCTGCGTGCGTTCGGCAAAACCTACAGCAACAACATGGTTGCACTGAAAGCCGTGGAAAATGGCGAAGTCGCCACCGTGCTGGTGAACAACTACTACTGGTTCGCCTTACAGCGTGAAAAAGGCCAACTCGATTCGAAACTGCATTACTTCACCGGTGGCGACGTCGGCGGACTGATCACCGTTTCCAGCGCTGGCGTACTGAAATCCAGCAAACATCCAAAAGAAGCCCAGCAATTGCTCGCCTACATGGCCAGCGAAGAAGGTCAGCGTGTGATCACCCAGACCACCGCTGAATACCCGCTGCACAAGGGCATGGAATCGGATCGCGGTCTCAAGCCGTTCAGCGAACTGCAAGCGCCGAACGTCACGCCAGCCGATCTCGGCAACGCCGAAGAAGCCCTGGACCTGGAACGTGACGTTGGCTTGAACTGATGAGCACCTCGTTATCCGCCCCCGCTTCGCATGGGGGTTACATGCCAAGGCGCAAGCGGCCGTCGATATGGCTGCTGCTACCGGTTCTGCTGCTGGTGGTACTCAGCCTGTTGCCGCTGGCCTATGTCGGCCTCAAAACCTGGCAAGCCGGCTGGGCCGAGGCACTGCATCTGCTGTGGCGGCCCTACGTGTTTGGCCTGCTGCGCAATACCCTGGCGCTGATGCTGGGCGTCACATTGGCCTGCGGAGTGATTGGCCTGTCACTCGCCTGGCTGCTGGAGCGCAGCAATCTGCCGGGACGGCGGTTATGGGGCGTGATCCTGTGCCTGCCGTTCGCAGTGCCGGCGTTTGTCAGCAGTTTCACCTGGGTGTCCCTGAGCGCTCACTTCGAAGGGCTGGGCGGGGCGATTCTGGTGATGACGCTGTCCAAGTACCCGCTGATCTTTCTGCCGGTCGCGGCAACGCTGCGCAATCTCGACCCCTCTCTTGAAGAGTCTGCCCGCACCCTGGGGCAGAATCGTTGGGGTGTATTCTTCAAAATCACCCTGCCCCTGCTCTGGCCGTCACTGCTGGCCGGTTCACTGTTGATTGCGCTGCACATGCTGGTGGAGTTCGGCGCGCTGTCGATCATCGGCCTGCAAACCTTTACCACGGCGATCTATCAGCAGTTCGAACTGGAATTCAGCAACGCCAATGCAGCGATGCTTTCTGCGGTGTTGCTGGCGCTGTGCCTGGTGCTGCTATGGCTTGAGTTACGCGTGCGCGGCAAAGGCCGTCACGTACGCACCGGTCAGGGCGCTGCGCGGCATGCGGAGCAGGTTCGCCTCGGGCCGTGGACGGCTGTGGGACAACTTTACTGCTTGCTGCTGGCGATCATCGGCAGCGGCATTCCACTGGGAATGCTGGCGTACTGGCTGATGGTGGGTTCGTCGGCAGCGTTCCCGGTGGCCGCGATCAGCGAGGCATTGCTCTCGTCGCTGGCGCTGTCGCTCGGTGGCGCTGCGCTGTGCCTGGTGCTGGCGGTGCCGGTGGGGTTGCTGGTGGTGCGCCATAAAGGCCGACTGGCAATCTGGGCCGAGCGCTTGCCGTATCTGCTGCATGCACTGCCGGGATTGGTGATTGCGCTGACCCTGGTGTATTTCGCCCTGCATTATGTGCCAGTGCTGTACCAGACCTCGACGCTGTTGCTGATAGCCTATGCGCTGTTGTTTCTGCCACTGGCGCAAGCACCGATTCGCACCGCACTGAACAAGGCCGCACCGCAACTGGAAGAGGCCGCACGCACGCTGGGGGCGTCGTCTTTCAGCGCGTTTTGTCGGGTGACCCTGCCCATCATCTTTCCCGCCCTGGGTGCTGCGTTTGCGCTGGTGTTTCTGGATGCGATGAAGGAACTGACGGCGACGCTGCTGCTGAGCCCGACCGGGCTCAATACGCTGGCGACGGAAGTCTGGGCGCATACCGCGAATGTGGAGTTCGCGGCGGCGGCGCCTTATGCGGCGTTGTTGATTGTGGTGTCGGGGTTGCCTGTGTATCTGCTGACGACGCGGATGTATTTGAGTCGTTGAAAAGCTTCGCGGGCAAGCCTCGCCCCTACAAGGATTACGTAGCCCTTGTAGGAGCGAGGCTTGCCCGCGAAGGCACCAGACCTGCGAACGAGAAACCTAAGCCCTGAACTGCCCCAGGCTCGCCTTCAACTGCGCCGCCAACCCATCCAGCACCTTGCCGCTGGCCGTGGTCTCCACGACCGCCTGAGCCGCCTTCTCAGCTTGAGCATGGATKGTCTCAACCCGCCCACGCACGGCCTGCGCACCTTGCGCCTGATGCGCCGCGGCCTGGGTCGCCAGGCCGATCGCCGCATGCACCTGCTCGACCGACGCCTGCACCGACTGTTGCAACCGCGCGCTATCGCGCAACACCAGCAGGCCTTCGCTGGCCTGACGCCCAGCCTGCCCGATTGCCGCGACGGCCTCACGCGCGCCCTGCTGCAGCGCAACAATGTGCGCCTGAATATCGCCAGTGGAGCTCTGCGTCTTGCTCGCCAGCGCCCGCACCTCGTCCGCCACCACGGCAAACCCGCGACCGGTCTCGCCGGCACGCGCCGCTTCAATGGCCGCGTTCAGCGCCAGCAAGTTGGTTTGTTCGGCAATCCCGTGAATCACCGTCAGCACCACTTCAATCTGCTCACTCTGCTGCGCCAGGCGCTCGATGACTTTCGCACCAGTGTCGACTTGTCCAGCCAATGCCTCGATGAGACTGCCGACTTTCGCCGAAGTCCGGGTGTTCTCATCCGTGGCCTGACGAATGCCCACCACCTGCTGCAAAGCGGCCTGCATGGCGTGGCTTTCAGACTGGGCCTCGTCAGCCATTTGCGACAACGCGCGCAGGCTTTCGGCCACTTCATCGCGCTGCATGCCAGCCGCCGCATCGGCACCAGCATTACGCAAAGTCATGGCGCCGATTTCCACACCGGTACGCTGGGCCACATCACCCGCCTCACGCACGATCGGCTGTAATTTATCCACAAAGCGATTGACCGCCGAGGCCATGTCGCCGATCTCGTCCTGGCTGTTGATCTGCACGCGCTTGGTCAGGTCGCCCTCGCCTGCCGCCAAGTCATCCATCGCGACAATGAGCATTTTCAGGCGATTGACCACTCGACGCCCCAGCACCACCGCCAGTAACAGCAGCACACCGAAACCCACCACCGCCAGGCCCATGCCGATGCGCCAGCGCAAAGCCCCTGCGGCTTCCTGTACGGCGCCCGTGGTGTTGGCTTTCATTTCAGAAGCAGTGGACTGCGCCGATTGCAGACGTCCGCGCATCGCCGTTGCGCTGTCGGCCGCCGCACCTTTGAGGCTGTCACCCACCAATTGATCGCCGCTGGCGATCAGCGCCGAGAAACGCTTGTCCAGCGCCGCCAGATCGGTTTCCACGGAGGCAGTTGAGACCCCCATCAAGACCTTGCCGATTTCCACCCCATTGGGACTGATCGAGGCTTCGAGGTAGTAGACCGACGGATCGCTCTTCGCTGCGTCCAGCACCTTGTCCAACGCCCGCTCGCCCTGGCCTTTATCCAGAAGCGCCTTGTTGATCGCGTTCTCCCGGTTGAGATAGCGCGTCAGGTGCTGGCCCGTGGCGTCGTCATAGACCACGAACAACACGTTGGGATTGCGCTGGGCGCGGCGAGCGAATTCGGACAGGGTGGGAATGTCGCTGTCCCACATGGCGCGGGGTGCGACCGACGCCAGAAGTTGCGCCATGTCATTGGCCGAGTCCTTCAGGTCCTTCTCCAGCGTCGTACGCAGTTGAGCCTGCTCGTCTTTCAAACGTGAAGACAGCCCAGCGGTCAGGCGCTGACGGGTATTGCTGGACAGGTTATCCAGGCTCGACGTGACTTCACGCCCCGCCTGCTCCAGCTCACCGGAGAGCTTTTGGCTATCGGAGCCCAAGCGCACGCCCAGATCGGTTTCCAGCGCAGTCACCGTGCTCCGGGTCAGAGCGACAGCCACCAGCACCTGCACCAAAAGGGCGATACCAAGGGTAACGAACACGGGCCGCAACAAACGGCTTTGTAACAGTGAGAGAACGGCCGACACAGGAAATCCCTCTACTCTAACGCCATTAAATTGATGGCATTCTGAAGGCAATATTCACAGCAAAGGTCATGCCGTCCAACAGGCATAAACGACAAAGGCCCCGATTAAGGGGCCTTTGTGTTTTACATCAACGACTTATTAAGCGAACGGGTGACGCAGAACGATAGTTTCGTTGCGGTCCGGGCCCGTCGAAATAATGTCGATCGGCGCGCCGACCAACTCTTCGATGCGCTTGATGTAGTTGCGCGCAGCCTGAGGCAGCTCCTCCAGGGTCTTGGCACCCAGGGTCGACTCGCTCCAGCCCGGCATCTGCTCGTACACCGGCTCCAGGCCGATGTAGCTGTCGGCGTCGGTCGGTGCGTCGATCACTGCACCATCTTCGTTCTTGTAGCCTACGCAGATGTTGATGGTTTCCAGACCGTCCAGCACGTCCAGCTTGGTCAGGCACAGGCCCGAGATGCTGTTCACATCGATAGCGCGACGCAGGATCACGGCATCGAACCAGCCGCAACGACGGGCACGGCCAGTGGTGGCGCCGAACTCGTGGCCACGCTTGGCCAGGAACGCACCAACGTCGTCGAACAGCTCAGTCGGGAACGGACCGGAGCCGACGCGCGTGGTGTAAGCCTTGGTG
>NZ_JBFTMK010000123.1:0-10090 GCF_056396965.1 Pseudomonas sp. 05N434 | reverse complement strand
TCGTTAATCTGCTCGACACCACCAGCGCCAAGGACATTCCGCAAATCTGGTATCAGGTGCGCAAGAAGATCAACGACATCCGCGGCGACTTCCCGCAAGGCCTGCAAGGGCCGGGCTTCAACGATGAGTTCGGTGACGTGTTCGGTTCGGTGTATGCCTTTACCTCTGACGGCCTGTCAATGCGCCAGCTACGCGATTACGTGGAACAGGTGCGTGCCGAAATCCGTGAAGTGCCAGGGTTGGGCAAGGTCGAAATGATCGGCGAGCAGGATGAAGTGCTGTACCTGAACTTCTCCACCCGCAAACTCGCCGCCCTCGGCATCGATCAGCGCCAGGTGGTGCAGAGCCTGCAATCACAGAATGCCGTGACCCCGGCGGGAGTGATCGAGGCCGGCCCGGAGCGGATTTCGGTGCGGACCTCGGGGCAGTTTGCCTCTGAGAAAGACCTGGCCAACGTCAACCTGAAGCTCAACGACCGCTTCTACCGCCTGGCCGACATCGCCGACATCAGCCGTGGCTATGTCGATCCTGCCACCCCGGAGTTTCGTTTCAACGGCCAGCCGGCCATCGGCCTGGCAATCGCCATGAAGAAGGGCGGCAACATTCAGGCATTTGGCAAGGCGCTGCATCTGCGCATGAACGAGCTGACGGCCGACCTGCCGGTGGGCGTTGGTGTGCACAACGTTTCCGATCAGGCCGAAGTGGTGGAAGAAGCGGTCGGCGGTTTCACCAGTGCATTGTTCGAGGCCGTGGTGATCGTGCTGATCGTCAGCTTCGTCAGCCTTGGCGTGCGCGCCGGGCTGGTGGTGGCGTGTTCGATTCCGTTGGTGCTGGCGATGGTCTTCCTCTTCATGGAATACAGTGGCATCACCATGCAGCGGATTTCCCTCGGAGCGCTGATCATCGCCCTCGGCCTGCTGGTGGACGACGCGATGATCACGGTGGAGATGATGGTCACGCGCCTGGAAATGGGCGAAACCAAAGAACAGGCGGCGACCTTCGCCTACACCTCGACGGCGTTCCCGATGCTCACCGGCACGCTGGTTACCGTCGCCGGTTTCGTGCCGATCGGCTTGAACGCGAGCTCCGCCGGTGAGTACACCTTCACGCTGTTCGCGGTGATCGCGGTGGCCATGCTGGTGTCATGGATCGTCGCCGTGCTGTTCGCCCCGGTACTCGGTGTGCATATTCTGAGCAGCAATGTGAAACCTCACGACGCAGAGCCAGGGCGCATCGGTCGGGCGTTCAATGGCGGCCTGCTGTGGGCCATGCGCAATCGCTGGTGGGCCATCGGTATCACCGTGGCGCTGTTCGTGCTCTCGGTGTTTTCCATGCAGTTCGTGCAGAACCAGTTCTTCCCGTCCTCGGACCGCCCGGAAATCCTCGTCGACCTGAACCTGCCGCAAAACGCCTCGATCGCCGAAACCCGCAAAGCCGTGGACAAGCTTGAAGCGACGCTCAAGGGCGACCCGGACATCGTGCGCTGGAGCACCTACATCGGCGAGGGTGCGATCCGTTTCTACCTGCCTCTCGACCAGCAGTTGCAGAACCCGTACTACGCGCAACTGGTGATCGTCAGCAAAGGCCTGGAGTCACGCACGGCGCTGACTGCTCGTTTGCAAAAGCGCTTGCGTGAAGACTTCGTCGGCATCGGCAGTTACGTCCAGGCCCTGGAAATGGGCCCGCCGGTGGGGCGTCCGATTCAATACAGGGTCAGCGGTAAAGACATCGATCAAGTGCGCAAACACGCGATCGCCCTGGCCACTGAACTGGATAAAAACCCGCACATCGGCGAGATCATTTACGACTGGAACGAGCCGGGCAAAGTGCTACGCATCGACATCGCGCAAGACAAGGCGCGGCAACTGGGGCTGTCGTCGGAAGACGTGGCGAACCTGATGAACAGCATCGTCGTCGGCTCGCCGGTGACGCAGGTCGATGACGACATCTACCTGATCGACGTGGTCGGCCGCGCTGAAGATGCCGAGCGCGGCAGCCCGGAAACCTTGCAGAACTTGCAGATCGTCACCCCCGGCGGCACTTCGATACCGCTGCTGGCGTTCGCCACGGTGCGCTACGAACTGGAGCAACCGCTGGTATGGCGTCGTGACCGCAAACCGACCATCACCATCAAGGCTGCGGTGCGCGACGAGATTCAGCCGACCGACCTGGTGAAGCAGTTGCAACCGGACATCGACAAGTTCGCCGCCGGTTTGCCGGTGGGCTACAAAGTCGCCACTGGCGGTACGGTGGAGGAAAGCGGCAAGGCCCAGGGGCCGATTGCCAAGGTGGTGCCGTTGATGCTGTTTTTGATGGCGACCTTCCTGATGATCCAGTTGCACAGCGTGCAGAAGCTGTTCCTGGTGGCCAGCGTCGCGCCGCTCGGCTTGATCGGCGTGGTGCTGGCGCTGATTCCGACCGGCACGCCCATGGGCTTCGTGGCGATCCTCGGGATTCTGGCGCTGATCGGCATCATCATCCGCAACTCGGTGATTCTGGTGACCCAAATCGACTCTTTCGAGAAGAGCGGTTATACGCCGTGGGACGCGGTGGTGCAGGCCACGGAGCATCGGCGTCGGCCGATTTTGTTGACGGCAGCGGCGGCGAGCATGGGGATGATCCCGATTGCCCGGGAAGTGTTCTGGGGGCCGATGGCCTACGCGATGATTGGCGGGATCATCATCGCCACCTTGCTGACGCTGCTGTTTTTGCCGGCGCTGTATGTGGCCTGGTACAAGGTACGCGAGCCGAAGAAACAAGCGCCGTAACGATCAGTCGGCTCGACGCCAAACGCTGGCCAACCAAGGCTGCTGCTCCCGTGGCAGCCCCGCCGGCCGGTAGTAATGCTCAAGCTCCACAAACCCCGCCTCGGTCAGTATTTGTTGCCACGCCGCCAGGTCGTAATACGCCCCATAACGCGGTCCGTTCCAGCCTTCCTGATTCTCGCCACGGGGATTGGAACTGAACAACACACCGCCCGGCTTCAATGCCGCGCGCAGTTGCTTCAACACCCTGGGCAACTCCTGGCTCGGGACATGAAACAGCACCGCGTTGGCAAAAATCCCGTCAAACCGCTCGGCTGGCAGATCGAGCTTCAGGAAGTCCTGCTGCCAGACCTCGCAACCGCTGTCGTCCCGGGCCATCTGCGCAAGCTTTTCCGAACCGTCGAGCCCGATGGCGATGTGGCCCAGGCGGGTGAAGGTTTTCAGGTCGCGGCCGGGGCCACAGCCAAAGTCGAGAATGCTGAAGGGCGCCTCACCCTGAATATGCCGCAACAGGGCATCGATGTTCTGGCTGACATCGTGATCGCGAGTGCCTTCACGGAAGTCCTCGGCCACCGCGTTGTAATGGCCCAGGGTGGTAGAGGTGATCTGCTCCAGGTCGGCGGGAGTCTGTTTCATGGTCGGCTGCACAGAAAAAGAAAGAAGCACTGACTATAAGCGCTTTCGCACTTTTGATCTTGATTCAGCGCTTGTTCAACCCCCGCGCCAACCGATCCCCACCCAACTGAATCACCGCCACCAACACCACCAGCAACACAATCACCGTCAACATGATCTGGCTGTCAAAGCGCTGATACCCATATCGATAAGCAATGTCGCCCAACCCACCAGCGCCAATCGCCCCGGCCATGGCCGACGAGTTGATCATGGTCACCAGCGTAATGGTGAAGCCGCCGACAATCCCCGGCAGCGCCTCGGGCAGCAGCACATGCCAGACGATATGCCAGCGTCGGCAACCCATTGCCTGCGCCGCTTCGATCAACCCGTGGTCGACTTCCCGCAGGCTGACTTCGGCGATGCGTGCGAAGAACGGCGTAGCGGCAATAGTCAGCGGCACCACCGCTGCCCAAACGCCATAGGTGGTGCCGACGATCAACCGGGTGAACGGAATCAGCGCCACCATCAAAATCAGAAACGGAATCGAGCGGAACAGGTTCACGAACGCGCCCAGTGCGCGGTTCAGCGCCGGTGCTTCGTAGATCCCGCCTTTGGTGCTGGTGACCAGGATCACCGCCAGYGGAATACCCACCAACAGCGCGATCAGTGACGACACGCCGACCATCAGGAAGGTGTCGATGAAGCCTTGCAGCAATCGATCAAACCACATAACCCAGCACCTCCACCTGTTGCGCCCAATGACTGGCGCGCTGACGCAATTCCTCGGCACCGAGGGACGAACCGGTCACCGCCAGCAGTAATTGCCCCAGCGCATGGCCCTGAATCCGTTCCACGCCCCCTTGCAGCAAACGCACGCGGCCACCGAGGGCGCTGAAAAGCGCCGCCAGGTCTGGCTCGTCGCGTGTATTGCCGGTGAATTGCAAGCGCAGGACCACGGCAGCGTCCGAAGACTGCGGCTGTGCCCGCAAGCGGCTTTGCAGTTCATCCGGCAGGCCGTGTTGCAGCGGCGCGAGCAAGGTCTTGCTCACTTCATGCTGCGGGTTGCCGAAGACCTCCCAGACCGGCCCCTGCTCGACGATTCGCCCGTGCTCCAACACCACGACCCGATCGCAGATATCGCGGATCACCGCCATCTCGTGGGTGATCAGCACGATGGTCAGGCCCAGTCGCTGGTTGATCTCGCGCAGCAGGCCGAGGATCGATTGGGTGGTCTCCGGATCGAGGGCCGAAGTGGCCTCGTCGCACAGCAGAATCTCCGGGTCATGCACCAACGCACGGGCGATGCCGACACGTTGTTTCTGCCCGCCGGAAAGCTGCGCCGGATAAGCCTTGTGTTTACCTTGCAGACCCACCAGTTCGAGCAATTCACGGACCTTCTGCTCGCGTTTTTCCTTGGGCACACCGGCGACTTTCAATGGTAATTCGACGTTCTGCCAAACCGTCTTGGCTGACATCAAATTGAAGTGCTGGAAGATCATGCCGATGCGCCGGCGCAGCGCCACCAGTCGGTCTTCATCGAACTCGCCGATGTCCACCTGATCGATCAGTACTCGCCCGCTGCTCGGTTGTTCGAGGCGGTTGATGGTACGGATCAGAGACGACTTGCCGGCACCGCTGCGCCCGATGATGCCGAACACTTCGCCGCGTTGGATTGCCAGGTCGATACCGTGCAGGGCCGCCACCGGACCTTGCTGGCCATTGTAGGTTTTACCCAGGCCGATGAAGCGCACGTGGGCGCGGTTCAGCTCGGGGTGGAGCTCRGTGCGTTCAGCACTGTGTGGCTCTGGAGTCTCCAGTCGCCGTTGGATGGCGGCCGTCATGCTCAGCTTTCCCAGCCGGCTTGATAGAGCTTGCCGTGGGCTTTATCCAGCGCTGCGCGAACCGCTGGCGAGTGCTGATAGATGTCGACGAATTTGATCAGCCGTGGGTCGGTTTTGCTTTTCGGCTGGATCACGAACTGGATCACGTATTCCTTGTGATCGAGACCATCGAACAGCAGGGCCGAGCTGGCATCGAAGGTTTTCGACAGGCGAATGTAGGCCGGATAACCCTGGACCAGATCGGCGTCGTCATAGGCGCGTACCAGTTGCACGGCTTCAACCTGAAGGATTTTGATTTTCTTCGGGTTGGCGATGATGTCTTCTTCGGTGGCCTTGTAGCCGACGCCCGGTTTGAGGGTGATCAAGCCGGCCTTGGCTAGCAGTTGCAGGCCGCGACCGCTGTTGATCGGGTCGTTGGCGATGGCCACGCTGGCGCCTTCTGGCAACTCGGCGAAGCTTTTGTATTTCTTCGAATAGAGGCCGACGTTGTTGATGATGCCCGGGGCGAACGGCACCAGATCAAAGCCGGCCGCGGCCTTGGCGTTTTCCAGGAACGGGATGTGCTGGAAATAGTTCACGTCGATGTCRCCCGAGGCGAGGCTGACGTTGGGAGCRATCCAGTCGCTGAACTCCACGAGTTCGACTTTCAGGCCTTGTTTGCTGGCTTCCTCTACGGCGGCTTCCAGCGGAATGGCGAAGGCGGCGGTGGTGCCGACCTTCAACGGCGCGTCGGCGGCGAAGGTGATGGAGCTGAAGAGGCCGAGGGCCAGGGCCAGTGCTTTGACTGGGTGGGATAAGAGTTTTTTGGTCATGATGATTTTCCAGTCAATTGTTTAATGTGCATGCTTTTGTGGCGAGGGAGCTTGCTCCCGCTGGGCTGCGAAGCGGCCCCAAAGCCATTCAATGAGTTCAGTCAGTTGAAACTCGCCAGCAGGTTTTGCGACTGCTGCGCAGTCGAGCGGGAGCAAGCTCCCTCGCCACAGGTTTTAGTGTCGGTAGTGGGAGCCCGTGTGTTGCTCAGGCAAATGCGCGTCACGCTGAAACAGTTTTTCCCGCAGGCTGCCGTCGTCGTAAGCGGTCTTGTATGACCCTCGGCGCTGCAACTCCGGAATCACCAGCTCAATGAAATCCACATAGCTTTCCGGGGTGACGATCCGTGTCAGGTTGAAGCCGTCGAGGCCGGTTTCGGCGATCCATGATTCCAGCTCATCGGCCACTTGCTCAGGCGAGCCGACCACGGTGATGTAGCGGCCACCGAGGGCGTGTTGTTCCAGCAGTTTGCGGCGGGTCCAGTCGTTGTTTTGCAGGTTCTTGGTGGCAGACTGGATGGCGTTGCTCTTCACGTACTGGATCGGTTCGTCGAGTTCGTACTCGGAAAAATCGATCCCGGTGGACGCCGAAAAGTGCGCGACGCCGGCCTCGGCGCTGGCGTAGCTCAGGTATTCGGCATGCTTGGCCCAGGCCAGCGCTTCGGTGGCGCCGACGATCACGTTCAAGCCCATGAACACCTTGATGTCCCAAGGATTGCGCCCGGCCTCGACGGCGCTGGCGCGCACCTTGTCCACCTGGATCCGGGTCGCCGGTTTGTTCTGGCCGCTGATGAACACGCACTCGGCATGCCGACCGGCGAACAGCAAACCGCGATCGGAGCTGCCGGCCTGGAACAGCACCGGCGTGCGTTGCGGCGACGGCTCGCAGAGGTGATAACCCTCGACCTGATAGAACTCGCCCTTGTGCTCGACCTTGTGCACTTTGTCTGGCTGGGCGTAGATCCGTTGCTCGCGGTCGTTGAGCACCGCGCCGTTTTCCCAGCTGCCTTCCCAGAGTTTGTAGAGCACTTGCAGGTATTCGTCGGCCTGGTCGTAACGTCGGTCATGTTCCACCTGCTCGCTGAGGCCCATGGCCTTGGCGGCACTGTCCAGATAGCCGGTGACGATGTTCCAGCCGACCCGGCCGCGACTCAGATGATCAAGCGTCGACAGGCGTCGGGCGAACAGATACGGCGGCTCGTAGGTCAGATTGGCGGTCAGGCCGAAGCCGAGGTTCTTGGTGACCGCGGCCATGGCCGAGACCAGCAGCAGCGGGTCGTTGACCGGCAACTGGATCGACTCTTTGAGCGGCACGTCGATCGAGTTCTGGTAGACGTCGTACACGCCGACGATGTCGGCGATGAACAGACCGTCGAACAGTCCGCGCTCCAGCAGTTGCGCCAGTTCGGTCCAGTATTCGATCGTCTTGTACTGGGTGGACGTGTCCCGTGGATGGGTCCACAGGCCATGGTTGATGTGCCCGATGCAGTTCATGTTGAACGCGTTGAGCAGGATCTTCTTTTTGCTCATCAAATGGTCCCCCGCAACGGCGGGTTTTCATCGTTGAGGTAGTAATTGCCCACCGCGTGATACTTCCAGCGCACCGGGTCGTGCAGGGTGTGCACCCGGGCGTTGCGCCAGTGCCGATCGAGGCCGTGCTCAATCAGGGTCGCCTGGCTACCAGCCAGTTCGAACAACGTGCTGCCGGCGGCGAGGGAGATCTCAGTGCTGATGGCCCGGGCTTCGGCAACCGCAATCGACGCGGCGGCGACGGTCTCGGCATTGGTGTCGGCCTGGGCCCGGTCGAGGAATTCGCCGGAGCGTTCCAGCAAGGCTTCGGTGGCGTGCAGACGAATACTCAAGTGGCCGAAACTCTTGATGGTCAGCGGGTCTTCGGTGGCTGTTTCATGCGTGGCGTCGATCCACGGTCGGGTTTTGGTGCGCACGAAATGCAATGCATCTTCATAGGCTGCGCGGGCAATGCCGGTGTCGATCGCGGCGTGGAGAATCTGCGCCAATGGGCCGACAGTGGTCGGGCGTTCGAATGCGCTTTGAAATGGAATCACGTCTTCGGCGGCAACGTAGACATCCTCGAACACCACCGAACCGCTGCCGGTGGTGCGCTGGCCGAAGCCGCTCCAGTCGTCGATGACCGTCAGGCCTTTGCTGTTGTGCGGGACGAAGGCCAGCTGCTGCACGCCGTTTTCATCCACTACTGAGGTGGGGATGCGCTGGGCGTAAATGGCGCCGGTGGCGTAGAACTTGCGGCCGTTGATGCGATAGCCGTCACCGTTGCGGGTCAGGCGGGTGACGCGGTCATGGGCGGTTTTGGTGCCCAGTTCCGCCAGTGCATTGCCGAAACGCTGGCCGGCCAGCACTTCGGCGTACAGGCGTTTTTTCTGCTCATGGCTGCCGTTCACACGGAGCACTTCGAGGGCGTAGAAATGGTTCTGCGGGATCTGCCCCAGGGAGCCGTCAGCCTGGGCGATCAACGCGATCACTTTGGCCAGGGTGGCGTTGGAAACCCCGGCGCCGCCGTATTCCTTTGGCACGCTGATGCCCCAAAGACCCGAACGGGAAAACACTTCCAGTTCCGGGTGCGGCAAACGACGTTCGCGGTCGCGCAGGGCGCTATCGCGTTTGAAGTCGTCGGCCAGGTCACCGGCGACGATCAGGGCTTGCTCATCGCTGGTAATGACCGCGACGTTTCGAGAAAGAGACATGTGTTTCTCCAGCGATCTGGTCGTTAAATCCAGGAGTGGCGAGCCGGCAACGTGCCGTTCAAGTGATATGCGCCAACCGCGTGATACTTCCAGCGCACCGGGTCGTGCAGCGTGTGCACCCGGGCATTGCGCCAGTGGCGGTCGAGGTTGAACTCGGCGAGGGTGGCGCGGCTGCCGGCCAGCTCGAAGAGTTTTTCGCTGGCCAGCAGCGAGATCTCGGTGGTCAGCACTTTGGCCTCGGCAACGGCAATCGAGGCGCGTGCCGCAGACTCGGCGGTGAGCGGCGCGGCGTTGACCTGATCGAGCACTTGCCCGGCCTTGCGCAGCAGCGCTTCGGCGGCGTGCAGTTCAATTTTCAGCTTGCCGATATCGGCGATCACGTAGAGGTCGTCGCTGGCCCGTTCGACCTTGGCGTCGATCCAGGGCCGGGCACGGGTTTTCACGAATTCGATGGCGTCATCGATAGCGCCCCGGGCGATGCCGGCGTCGATGGCTGCTTGAATCAGCTGCGATACGGCGCCCTGAGTGTTCGGGCTGTCGTTGATCCTCCAGTTATCCACCACCAACTCGGCGTCGACCCGCACGTTGTTGAGCAAAATGGTGCCGCTGGCGGTGGTGCGCTGGCCGAATCCCGACCAGTCGTCAACGATGCGCAAACCCGGCGTGCCACGACGAACGAAGGCCAACACTTGCTTGCCGTCGTCGTTCAGCGCCTTGACGGCCACCCAATGGGCGAACAAGGCGCCGGTGGAGTAGAACTTCTGCCCGTTGATGACGAAGCCATCGCCGTCTGCGGTGATTCGCGCCTTGAGCTCCAGGGTGTTTTTGGTACCGCGCTCCGGCCCCGCGTTACCGATCCGCCAGCCTTCGAGCACGCTTTTGAACAGCTGTTTTTTCTGCGACTCGGTGGCACTGCCCAGTATCAGGTTGAGAATCCCGAACTGGTTCTGCGGGATCTGCCCCAGGGCCGGGTCGGCTGCGGAAATGATCGCGAAGACTTCGGCAACGGTGACGAATGAAACCTGTGGGCCGCCGTACTCACGCGGGATGGCAATGCTGCCCAGGCCGCTGCGGGTGAACTGTTCGATTTCCGACCAGGGCAACTTGCGCTGCTGGTCACGTTTGGCGGCGTGCAGGCGGGCGACTTGCGCCAGCTCTTGGGCAGCCTTGATGGCTTGTGCGTCGTTGCGCAAGACCTGCGCGGGCAACAACAATGGGGCGATGTCCAGATCACTCTGGATGATTGCATCTGCCAGACTGGACATCAGTGCCGCTCCTTGGCTGCACGCAATGCCCTGGCGATTTGCACTGGGGTGATTGTGTTCCGGACCATACCT
>NZ_JBFTMK010000122.1:0-11936 GCF_056396965.1 Pseudomonas sp. 05N434 | reverse complement strand
CGACCTGTCCCAGGCCATCGGCATGCGTCCGCTGGTGCCAAGCCCCACCAGTACGATTATCGTCACCGAGTACAACCGCTCGGTGCAGGCATTTCTGGTCGGTGGCGTGGACCGCATCGTCAATATGAACTGGGAAGCCATTCTGCCGCCGCCGACCAGCGCCGGTCGCCAGCATTACCTGACCGCCATCAGCAAGGTCGACGATCAGCTGGTGGAAATCATCGACGTCGAAAAAGTCCTGGCCGAAATCGTGCCGTACAACGCCAAGGTCTCTCGCGACAAACTCGACGATCCGGTTCTGGAGCGCGCCCGTGGCCGTGAAGTGCTGCTGGTGGATGACTCGAACGTGGCTCTGTCGCAATTGCGCGACACCTTGGGTCAGTTGGGCGTGAAAATGCATATCGCCAGTGATGGCTTGAAGGCGCTGAACATGCTCAAGGCTTGGGCTGATACCGGTGTGAACATGACTGACAAGCTGTTGATGATCTTTACCGATGCGGAAATGCCGGAGATGGACGGCTATCGCCTGACCACCGAGATACGCAACGACCCCCGTTTGCGCGGCCTTTATGTGGTCCTGCACACCTCGCTGTCGGGTAGCTTCAATGACTCGATGGTCAAGAAGGTCGGCTGCGACAACTTCCTCTCCAAATTCCAGCCCGACAAACTCGTCGACGTGGTGCGTCAGCGCCTGATGCTCGACGAAGTGCCGGCCTGATAACAATCTGGAAAAGCGCGGTGGCAGGGTTTGGGGCTGCTGTGCAGCCCAACGGGGGCAAGCCCCCTCGCCACAGGGTCTTTGATTCGGCGATCAAGCTCGTATAGGGTGGCGTTTTTGCCCACCAGGGAGCTGTGGCCATGCATCTGAGCGCGCTTTATCGTTTTCCGTTGAAATCCGGCAAGGGCGAGACCTTGAATCAGGTCAGCCTGGACAAACTGGGGCTGGACGGCGACCGGCGCTGGATGCTGGTCGACGAGGCCAGCGGGCGTTTTCTGACTCAGCGCGCGGAGGCGAAAATGAGTCAGCTGTCGGCGTTGTGGAACGCAAGCGGTGGCTTGACCCTCAGTGCCCAAGGCCATTCACCGATCGATATCGCCTTGCCCGCCAGCGATGCAGAGCTGCGTGGCGTGACCATCTGGCGCGACACCTTGCGCGTGCCCGATGCCGGCATTGCTGCGGCTGCCTGGGTCAGTGAGTTCATCGGCAAGCCGACGCGTCTGGTGCATGTGCCGCTCGATCGTGCGCGGACCACCCAGGCCGGCTACGGCAAKGACGACGATCAGGTGGCTTTTGCCGACGGTTTTCCGTTGTTGCTGATTGGCCAGGCGTCGCTGGAAGACTTGTCGCAACGGGTCGGGCGACCGCTGGAGATGCTGCGCTTTCGGCCCAATCTGGTGATCGAKGGCAGCGAGGCGTTCGCCGAAGATGGCTGGAAGCGCATCCGCATTGGCGATGTCGAGTTCCGCGTGGTCAAGTCCTGCTCACGTTGCATTCTGACCACCATCGACCCGCAGACCGGCGAACGTAGCGACGACCGCGAACCTCTGGCGACCTTGCAGCAATATCGGGCTCAAGAGGACGGCGCGATGTTCGGGCAGAACCTGGTCAATGACGGTAACGGTCGGCTCGAAGTCGGCATGCCGGTGACGATCCTCGAATAGCAGCCCTGATAAAAAAAATGCCCGTGTCCAAGAACACGGGCATTTTTTTTCGCTGTGAAACCCTAGGGGGTTAGCCGCGGTATTCGCACAGGTAAGCGGTGTCGACGGCCACTTTCAGCTGGAACTTGCTGTTGGCGGGCACGTTGAACTGGCTGCCGGCGGCGAAGGTTCTGCTGACCGTTGAACTGCAGGCCCGCCAGTTGCAGGGCGCCATTAAGCCCCAGCGGGCGCTCCAGTCGACAGGCCTTGGCGAAACGTTGCTTGAGATTCATGTGCGGCACCCGGTTCAGGGCGCTGTCGAGTTGCAGCCGCTGCCATTCCTGAAGCAGCTGTTTGCGGTCGTAGTCACCCCAACTGGCCCAGCCTTCCAGATTCGAGAGATGTTGGTCGAGCCAGTGTTCGAACGAAACCCAGACGTCGCTCAGGGGCTGGGCAGCATCGACATTGGCCTGGGTGATGTGGGTCAATTCGCGGCAAAACGGGGTCAACAGGGGCCGACGCAACGGGCGCACGAAGCACTGGAAGTGATCCAGTTCCCGGCCTTTGCGGTCCACGAGGGTGGCGCCGATTTCGATGATTTCCATTTCTGTTACTGGCCAGCCGCCCTCATCGGTGGTGGCTTCCAGATCAATGACCAGCCAGTGAGGCATTGCAGGTTTCCTGGTATCCGCATCCTGATAGGGCTTGAGCGTAGCCAAACCCGGCGGATCCGCCTAGCGGCTTATTCGACCTCCAACAGAATCTGACGATTTTTTACCTGGTCGCCGACCCTGACCTGCAAGCGCTTGAGCACGCCGTCGATACCCGATTTGAGTGGATGCTCCATTTTCATCGCTTCAAGCACCACCAGCAGCTGTCCTTTGCTGACCGAGCTCCCCTCACTGACCAATACGTCGACGATCGCCCCGTCCATCGGCGCCTTGAGCGTGCCGGAGCTGACACTGGCCTGGCCGCTGACCAGCGCCCGGGTCCGATCGACCAGTCGCAGGCTGCCGGGGCGCGTGAACAACCAGAGTTGCCCGGCTTCGAGGCGGTAGGCATGGCGTTGGCGGATGCCGTCGATTTGCAGGGTGGCCCAGCGTCCGTCGCACTGGATGACCTTCAGTTCGAGGGGCCGGGCGCCAACCTGAACACGGTAGGGCTTGCCAGGTTCAGCGTGCAGTTCGACCGGCCAGGCCTGATCCTCCAGGCCGATTCGATAGTACAGAGGCACGCTGGCATTGTTGCGCCAACCGGCCAGCGGGGTGGGGTGAGCCTGCGCTGATGCTTGATAAAAAAGCACCGCGGCGATGGCCAGCTCGTCGGCGCTCRGCGCATGAGGGTGCAGGCAGGGATGGTCGGCGAAGTGCATGGGGATGAACCCGGTGCTGAACTCACCACTGATGAACTGGGGGTGTTCCAGCAGATTGGCGAGCAAGCGCTGATTGCTCTGCACGCCCAGCAGCACACTGTCCTGTATCGCCCGCAGCAACTTGCGTCGGGCTTCTTCACGGGTGGCACCGTGGGCGATGAGCTTGCCCAGCAGCGGGTCATAGAACGGGCTGACAGACTGGCCTTCGATCAGGCCATGGTCGATCCGTACGCTGCCCTGGATCGCTGGCTCCCAGGCCACGATTCGACCGGTTTGCGGCAGAAATCCCTGGGCCGGATCTTCGGCGTACAGGCGCACTTCCATGGCATGCCCGTTGAGCTGCACCTGTTCCTGTCGTAGCGGCAGCGGTTGCCCTTCGGCGATGTGTAATTGCCAAGCCACCAGATCGAGGCCGGTGATCAGTTCAGTCACCGGGTGTTCCACTTGCAACCGGGTGTTCATCTCCAGGAAGTAAAACCGGCCGTGAGCATCCAGCAGGAATTCCACGGTACCCGCCYCCACATAATTCACCGCGCGCCCCGCCTTGAGTGCCGCCTCGCCCATGGCCTGGCGCAACTCAGTGGTCATCGCCGGGCAGGGTGCTTCTTCGATGATTTTCTGGTGGCGGCGCTGGATCGAACAGTCGCGCTCGCCGAGGTGGATCAGGTTGCCATGCTGGTCGCCGAACACCTGAACTTCGACATGACGCGGATCGATCAAGGCTTGTTCGAGGATCAATTCGTCGCTGCCAAACCCGTGCAGCGCTTCGGAGCGTGCGCTACGGAGCTGTTCCGGCAATTCGGCGGCGCTGTGCACCAGGCGCATGCCGCGACCGCCACCGCCGGCACTGGCCTTGATCATCAGCGGATAGCCGATGCGTTCGGCTTCGCGGCGCAGGGTAGCGTCGTCCTGTTCGCTGCCCTGATAGCCTTTGATGCAAGGCACGCCGGCTTTGATCATGGCCAGTTTCGACCGCCGTTTACTGCCCATCAGCTCGATGGCTTCGGGGCTCGGACCGATGAAGATGATGCCGGCCTGCTGGCAGGCGAGGGCGAAGCCTGAGTTTTCCGAGAGGAAGCCGTAACCGGGATGGATTGCATCGGCACCGGTGCGCCGGGCAGCATCGATGATGGCCGGGATGTTCAGATAAGACTGCTGCACCGGGGCCGGGCCGATGTTCACGGCTTCGTCGGCCATCTGCACATGCAGCGCATTGGCGTCGGCGTCGCTGAATACGGCGACGGTGCGGTAGCCCAGCTCTTGCGCGGTGCGCTGGATACGGCAGGCGATTTCACCGCGGTTGGCGATCAGGATTTTTTTGAGGGCGGGCATCGGTTATTCCCTTGGTTTTTTGCGGTGAATGTAAGGGCTTGCTCGCGAAGCTCTTAAACGGACCACCCTGGTTTGCGCTTCTGCACAAAAGCCATCGTCCCCTCGATCCCTTCAGCCCCGGTCACTGCTTCGCTGAACCACTCGGCTGCCTGATCCAGCAGATCATCCGAGGGTTGTCCGGCACTCGCCAGCAACAGCTTTTTGGTCGCCGCGTTCGCCCCCGGTGCGCAACACAACACATGGGCCAGCACCTCATCGAGGCGTTCGGCCAAGGCTTGTGGGTCATGTTCGACAAAATGCACCAGCCCCATGCGCCGCGCCTGGGTGCCATCGAAGCGTGCGGCGGTCAGGGCCAGTCGGCGGGCCTGGGTCAGGCCGATGCGTTGCACCACGTAAGGCGCGATCTGCGCCGGCAACAGGCCGAGGCTGGTTTCCGGCAGTCCGAATTGCGCCTGATGATCGGCCATCGCGATGTCGCTGACGCAGGTCAGGCCGAAGCCGCCGCCAAGCACCGCACCTTGCAGTACCGTAATCACCACTTGCGGCGCGTGTTGCACCTCTTGCAGTAGCGCACCGAACGCACGGTTCAAATCGCGGTAGGCGGGCTGGCCTTGAGCGCGGGCGTTGGCCATGTCCTTGATGTCGGCACCGGCACAAAAATGCCCGCCGGCACCGCCGATCACTAGCGCACGAATCTGCCGATCATCGCGAACCGCCGCCAGCACCGCACGTAGTTCGGCGACCATCTGCAAGCTCATGGCATTACGGCTTTCGGGACGATTGAGGGTGATGTGCAGCACGCTGTCATGCAGGCCGAGCAACAGGGTTTGACAGGTGGGGAGGGTGCTCATTTGTTTTTCCCCGGCAGGATGCCCATGAGTTTGCAGATGATCCCCAGCATGATTTCGTCGGCACCGCCGCCAATCGATACCAGCCGCACATCGCGGTAAGCCCTGGCCACCGGGTTGTCCCACATGAAGCCCATGCCGCCCCAGTATTGCAGGCAACTGTCGCTGACTTCCCGGCCCAGTCGCCCGGCCTTGAGTTTGGCCATCGATGCCAGGCGGGTGACGTCCTGGCCTTTGATGTATTGCTCGGTGGCCTGGTAGACCAGTGCCCGCAGGCATTCGATTTCGGTTTGCAGTTCGGCCAGGCGAAAGTGGATGACCTGGTTGTCGATCAGCGCGTTGCCGAAGGTTTTGCGCTCCTTGCAGTACTCGATGGTGCTGTCGACGCAGTACTCCAGGCCTTTGATCATGTTCGCCGCGCCGAACAGCCGTTCTTCCTGGAATTGCAGCATCTGCATCATGAACCCCGCGCCTTCGTGGCCGATGCGGTTGCGTTGCGGCACGCGCACGTTATCGAAAAACACCTGGGCGGTTTCCGAGCTGCGCATGCCGAGCTTGTCCAGGTGCGAGCTGAGGCTGATCCCGGGGCTGTTCATCGGCACCATGATCAGCGACTTGTTGATGTGCGGTTTGTCGTCCGAGGTGTTGGCCAGCAGGCAGATGAAATCGGCGCTCGGCGAGTTGGTGATCCACATCTTGCTGCCGTTGATCACGTAGTCGTCGCCGTCCTTGCGGGCGGTGGTTTTCAGCCCGGCGACGTCGGAACCGGCGCCGACTTCGGAAACACCGATGCAGCCGACCTGCTCGCCGGTGATCGCCGGCCGCAGGAATTCTTCGCGCAGTTCATCGGAGCCGAAACGCGCCAGGGCCGGGGTGCACATGTCGGTCTGCACGCCGATGGACATCGGAATGCCGCCGCAATGAATGGTGCCGAACTCTTCGGCCGCCACAATCGAATAGCTGTAGTCGAGGCCCATGCCGCCGAATTTTTCCGGTTTGGAGATTCCCAACAGACCGAGGTCGCMAGCCTTGCGGAAGATCTCATGGATCGGAAAGCGCCCGGCCTTTTCCCATTCCTCGACGTGGGGATTGATTTCATGATCGACGAATTGGCGGACGGTGCGGCGCAGTGCTTCGTGTTCCTGGGTGAAGATCATTTTTATTGTTCTCCTGATCGCCCTTAGAAGCGGGCGACACCAAAGCTGTTGGGTTGCAGCGCCCGAACCTCGGCCTCATGGCAGATGTCCAGCAAGTATCCAAGCAACGTGCGGGTATCCCGTGGATCGATCAGCCCGTCATCCCACAGGTTGGCGCTGCCATATAGCGCGGTGGACTGGCTGTCGAGTTTCTGCGCGGTGACCTGTTCCAGCATGTCGAGCATTTTTGGGTCGGGCACCAATCCGTCCTTGAGTTGTTTGGCTTCGGTGACGATCCGCAGCACTTTGCCGGCCTGGGCGCCGCCCATCACCGCGGTGCGGCTGTTGGGCCAGGCGAAGATGAAGCGCGGGTCGAGACCGCGGCCGCACATCGCGTAATTGCCGGCACCGTAGGAACCGCCGACGACGATTGTCAGTTTAGGCACCCGGGCATTGGCCACCGCTTGAATCATTTTCGCGCCGTGCTTGATCACGCCTTGCTGTTCCGACTCGGTGCCGACCATGAAGCCGGTGGTGTTGTGGAAAAACAGCAGCGGCGTCTGGCTCTGGTCGCAGAGTTGAATGAACTGCGCGGCCTTGCTCGCGCCTTTGGGGGTGATCGGGCCGTTGTTGCCGATGAAACCGCAGGCTCGACCCTGGATCTGCAAATGCCCGCATACCGTCTGCTGATCGAACTCGCTTTTGAATTCGAGGAAGTTCGAAGCGTCGGCAACCCGCGCGATGATTTCACGCACGTCGTAAGGTTTTTTCGGGTCATCCGGGATCAGCCCCAGCAGTTCGTCGATGGGGTAGAGCGGTTCTTCCCACCGACGTTCCGGTAACCACGGCAACTGATCGTTCCACGGCAACAGACTGACAATCTCGCGCACCTGGCGCACGCCATCGGCATCGTTCTCGGCCAGGTATTCGGCGGTGCCGGCGGTTTGTGCATGCATCTCGGCACCGCCCAGTTCTTCGTCGGTGGCGACTTCACCGGTGGCTGCCTTGAGCAGCGGGGGGCCGGCGAGAAACAGCTTGGCCTTGCCGCGCACCACCACCACGTAATCCGACAACCCTGGCTGGTAAGCACCGCCCGCCGTGGCCGAGCCGTGGACCACGGTGATCTGCGGCAAGCCCATCGCCGACATCCGCGCCTGATTGGCAAAGCTGCGCGCGCCTTCGACGAAAATCTCTGCCGCATAATTGAGGTTGGCGCCACCGCTCTCGGCGAGGGTGATCACCGGCAGTTTGTTTTCCATGGCGATCTGCTGCAGACGCAGGGACTTTTTCAGGCCGCTGGGGGAAATGGTGCCGCCCTTGATTGCGCTGTTGTTCGCCACCACCAGCACCCGCACGCCGGATACGTAACCGATCCCGGCGATCAAACCGCCGCCGGCCGCGCTGCCGTCCTTGTCGTCGTGCAGCTTGTAGCCGGCCAGGCTCGCCAGCTCGAGGAATGGCGCGCCGGGATCAAGCAGCAGGTTCAGCCGCTCCCGGGGCAGCAATTGCCCGCGCTTGTCGTACCTCGGTTTGGCTTCTGCGGCTTTATTCAACAGGTTCTGTTCGAGCTGGCGGACCTGCTCGATGCCGGCCAGCATGGCCGCACGATTGCGGGCGAACGGTTCGCTGAACGGGTCTATCTGGGACTGGATGACCGGCATGGTTATTCCTTGTCCTTCGGTTCGTCTGGTTTGGAGGCGTCCGGCCTGAGTACTTCAGGTAAATAGGCGCGGTGAAAGCCGTTGTACGAGTGACTGTTCTGCGCCTTGTGCATTGGCCAGGCCCGCCCGCCGAGGCTGGCGGCACCATCGATGCGCAACGTGCTGCCGCTGACAAACGCCGCTGCCGGGCTGAGCAGGAACACAATCGCCGCGCTGATTTCCGATTCGGTGCCGATGCGCTTGAGCGGCACGTGTTCGCACAGCGTCGGAATTACCGCCCGGAACGCGCCTTCGTAAGTGTCCATGCCGCTGGACGCGACCCAGCCCGGCGCGACGGCGTTGACCCGCACGCCGGCGTGGCCCCATTCGAACGCGGCGGTCTTGGTGAAGTTGTCCATGCCCGAGCGCGCCGCGCCCGAATGGCCCATGCCGGGCATGCCGCCCCACATGTCGGCGAGCATGTTGACGATGGCGCCGCCGTGCTTGCTCATGGACTGATTGAACACCTCGCGAGCCATCAGAAAACCGCCCACCAGATTGGTGCGCAGGATGGTTTCGAAACCTTTCTGATTGATCGACGCCAGCGGCGAGGGGTACTGCCCGCCGGCATTGTTGACCAGCCCGTGGATTGGGCCGTGTTTGCGGATCAGCTCGCTGACCAGCTGCGTAACGGCGTCTTCATTGCGGATATCGCAGACCTGCCAATCGGCTTTACCACCGTCTTCGGTGATTTCGGCAGTGACCTTTTTCAGTTTTTCGGCATTGCGCCCCACCAGCAGCACGTGCGCACCGAGGGCCGCGAGCTCATGGGCGGTGCAACGACCGATGCCGCTACCGCCTCCGGTGACGATGATGGTTTGGCCGGCGAACAGGTCGGGTTTGAAAATCGAGTCATAGGCCATGGCGACAGTCCTCTAATTGAACTGATCGGCGATGCGCTGGGGCACCGGAATCTGGATTTCCAACAGTTGTTGGGCGAACGCCTTGCCCTGCGGATCGATCCGCAGGCTGGCCACGCCACCGCCGCCGAGTGCGTTTTCCAGAAGAAAATTAAAGCTCTGAGTGCCGGGTAAATACCAGCGTTCGACGCGTCCGTGAATCGGGTCGAGGACATGACTCATCCAGTCGACCATCACCTCGGGTGTCAGTGCTTCGGCGATCCACGGCAGGTAGTCGGGGTGGCGGGCCATGACGCCGATGTTGCTATGGTTACCCTTGTCGCCGGAGCGCGCCACGGCGAGTTTGATCAAGGCCACGCTGGCGTCGGCACGCTCTGTGGCTTTGGGTGGGTCGAACGGCAGCGGCAAGTCAGCTGGGTCGAGCGCATCGAGGGCGGGCAGGGCACACGGATGGCGCTCACCGGCAAGGTCGATCTCCAGGGTGCAGGCGGTTTTGTCGATCAGGAACGAAAACAGCCGGATCAACGGATACACCGTCGGCCGCCCGCCGACGATTCCCGTCAGCCCAGGCGCCATACCGGTGGCAGCCTGAGCGATTTCCCGGGAGAACAGAATCAAGGCCTGCTTGCTCGGATGGCGCACGGCGAGTTTGATCACCACTTCGCGGCTGTCCTGGCGCTGGCCGTGGGGGCCGTAAGTGGCTTCGCTGCCCAGCAGTTCGATGTTCACCTCGCTGTAGGGCGCCCAGCCGCGCTGGTTAAACATTTCCGAGGTCTTGTTGATGATCGCCTGGCTGACCCTTCGGGCCTTGGCCACGGCATCGATCCCGGCGATCAGGCAACTGGCGGTGCAGCGGAAACCGTCCGGGTACGTTGCGCTGACCTTGTACTGAGCGGTCGGTGGCAAGCCTTTCGCGCCATGCACCTGAACCGCGTTTTTGCCTTGTTGCACGAGTTTGACCTGACTGAAATCGCACACCACATCGGGCAGCAGATACGCCTGCGGATCACCGATTTCATAGAGCATCTGCTCGCCCACCGTCAGGGGCGTGACCAGGCCGCCGGAGCCGTCGGGTTTGCTGACGATGAACTGGCTGTCGGCGCCGACTTCGACGATCGGAAAACCGATGTGTTCGTAGTCGGGTACGTCGTGCCAATCGGTGAAATTGCCGCCGGTGCACTGGGCGCCACATTCGATCAGATGCCCGGCCAATGCGGCTTGGGCGAGTTTGTCGTAGTCGTGCCACGACCAGCCGAATTCATGCACCAGCGCGGCGCTGACCACGGCACTGTCGACCACGCGCCCGGTGATCACAACGTCGGCGCCCAGGCGCAGGGCTTCGACGATGCCCGGTGCGCCGAGGTAGGCGTTGGTCGACACGCACATCGGCGGCAGGGGCGCGCCACTGAACATCTCATGGATACCAAGACTGCTCAGGTGTTTGAACTGCGGTTGCAGGTCGTCACCCGACAGCACGGCGATTTTCAGCGCCACCCCGGCCTTGTCGCAGGCCGTTTGCAGGGCAACGGCGCAGGCCTGTGGATTAACCCCGCCGGCATTGCTGATCACCCGGATCTGTTGTTTCGCGAGCTGCTCGAGGAGGGGGCTGAGGACTTCGATGAAGTCGCTGGCGTAGCCGGTGGCGGGGTCTTTCATCCGCGCCCCGGCCATGATCGACATTGTTATTTCGGCCAGATAATCGAACACCAGATAGTCCAGTCGCCCGCCCTCCACCAACTGTGCGGCGGCGGTCGAGGTGTCGCCCCAGAATGCACTGGCACAACCGATGCGAATTGTTTTAGGCACAGTCAACTCCATAGCCACCTGCGACAGAAGTGCTTCGAGACTACCAAGCAAGCGCTTGGTTTGTAAACGCCTTGATTATCTTCTTCCCGAGCGCTTGCTTGGTCGCCCCCGCCAGCTTAAATTGCCCGCGCAACCCTGCTGTTTTAACGGGCAGCGGCGCATTTGATTGATCGACTGTAGGAGAGAACGGGTGGACGAGCAAAAAGCCCTGAGGGTGATGCGCGAATTGGTCGACAGCGGCCAATTGACCGACCCCGACAGCGCCCGCGGCAAACTGCTGCAAGTGGCCGCTCACCTGTTTCGCAACAAAGGTTATGAACGCACCACCGTGCGTGACCTGGCCAGTGCGGTGGGCATTCAGTCAGGCAGCATTTTTCATCACTTCAAAAGCAAGGACGAGATTCTGCGGGCAGTGATGGAGGAGACCATTCGCTACAACACCGCGTTGATGCGTGCAGCGCTGGCCGAGGCCGGCAATGTGCGTGAGCGGGTGCTGGCGCTGATTCGCTGCGAATWGCAGTCGATCATGGGCGGCAGTGGCGAGGCCATGGCGGTGCTGGTGTATGAGTGGCGTTCGCTGTCTGAGGAAGGCCAGGCGCAGGTTCTGGCGCTGCGCGATATTTATGAAGCCATCTGGCTGCAGGTGCTGGGAGAAGCCAAGGACGCCGGTTTTATCCGGGGCGACGTGTTCATCACCCGCCGCTTCCTGACGGGCGCGCTCTCCTGGACCACCACCTGGTTTCGCGCCGATGGCAGTATGAACCTCGATCAATTGGCCGATGAAGCGCTGATTTTGGTGCTTGAAGAACGGTAAGAGCCGTCTATCTCGGCAAGAAACTGGCTAAGTTGACGAAACCGCCTAGTTTGTATGCATTGATGAAAATTTTTTTGGGGAGTGTGCTGTTTTGATGTCTTCGCCAATTCGAATTGCGTCGCGGCTTTTGCTGGCGGCGCTTGTAGTGTGCTGGGTGTTGCCATCTCAGGCCGCGCAACAGGTGCGGGTCGGGGCCGCCCATTTTCCCCCCTATACCGTGCGCCCGGAGTCCGGTGCCGACACCGGTCTGCTGCCGCAACTGGTGGAAGCGTTGAATCAGCTGCAAACCGATTATCAGTTTGTGCTGGTGCCCACCTCGATTCCCCGGCGTTTCAATGACTTCAAGGAAGGCCGGGTCGATATGGCGATTTTCGAGAACCCGGACTGGGGCTGGAAGGACATCCCGCATACCCTCGTTGACATGGAC
>NZ_JBFTMK010000121.1:0-16334 GCF_056396965.1 Pseudomonas sp. 05N434 | reverse complement strand
GATCGAAGGTGATGGTCACCAGTGAGGTTTCGCCGATTTTCAGTGCGTTGTCGGCTACCACGATCGTCGCGGTCGGCGGAGCGGTGTCGATCACGTAGTTGTTCGAGTTGGTGGTGCCGCTGCCGGTGTTGCCCGCCAGATCACTGACCCCGGTGTTGTTCAGGGTGATCAGGTTGGTGGTGTCGTTGATGCCCGCCGAAGGCGTGAAGGTCGCAGTCCAGGTGATGCCGCCATCGCTGCTGCTCACCGCGCTCAGCGTGCCATTGGCGATGGTCAGGTCGGCGTTGGTGAAACCGCTCACCGCTTCGCTGAAGGTAATGGTCACCAGCGAGGTTTCGCCCGCGGTCAGCGTYGTATCGGCCAGCACAATCGTGGCGGTCGGGCGCACGGTGTCGATGGCGTAGTTATTGGAATCGGTGGTGCCGCTGCCGGCGTTGCCCGCCAAATCGCTGATCCCGGTATTGTCCAGGGTGATCAGGTTGGTGGTGTCGTTGATGCTGGCGCTCGGGGTGAAGGTTGCGGTCCAGGTGATGCCGCCGTCGCTGCTGCTCACTGCCGTGAGCGTACCGTTGGCGATGGTCAGGTCAGCGTTGGTGAAACCGCTCACCGCTTCGCTGAACGTAATGGTCACCAGCGAGGTTTCGCCGATTTTCAGTGCCGTGTCCGCGACCACGATAGTGGCCGTCGGGCGCACGGTGTCGATSGCRTAGTTGTTGGAGTCGGTCGTGCCARTGCCCACGTTACCGCTGGCGGCCGCCTGCACGCCRGWGTTGTCCAGGGTGATCAGGTTGGTCGCGTCGGTGATGCTGGCRGTCGGGGTGAASGTCGCCGTCCAGGTAATGCCGCCGTCGCTGCTGCTCACCGCYGTGAGYGTACCGTTGGCGATSGTCAGGTCSGCGTTGGTGAAACCGSTYACSGCCTGATCGAAGGTGATGGTCACCAGTGAGGTTTCGCCGATTTTCAGTGCGTTGTCGGCGACCACGATGGTCGCGGTCGGCGGGACGGTGTCGATCATGTAGTTGTTCGAATTGGTGGTGCCGCTGCCGGTGTTGCCCGCCAGATCACTGACCCCGGTATTGTTCAGGGTGATCAGGTTGGTGGTGTCATTGACGCTGGCCGACGGCGTGAAGGTCGCGGTCCAGGTGATGCCGCCATCGCTGCTGCTCACCGCGCTCAGCGTGCCGTTGGCGATGGTCAGGTCGGCGTTGGTGAAACCACTCACCGCTTCGCTGAACGTAATGGTCACCAGCGAGGTTTCACTCGCGGTTAGCGTTGTATCGGCCACCACAATCGTGGCGGTCGGGCGTACCGTATCGATGGCGTAGTTGTTGGAGTCGGTGGTGCCGCTACCGGCGTTGCCCGCCAGGTCGCTGACTCCGGTGTTGTCCAGAGTGATCAGGTTGGTCGTATCGGTGATGCTGGCGGTTGGGGTGAAGGTTCCCGTCCAGGTGATGCCGCCATCGCTGCTGCTCACCGCCGTGAGCGTACCGTTGGCAATCGTCAGGTCCGCGTTGGTGAGACCGGTGACCGCTTCATTGAAGGTGATGGTCACCAGCGAGGTTTCGCCGACTTTCAGCGCATTGTCCGCCACCACGATGGTCGCGGTCGGGCGTACGGTGTCGACCGTGTAGTTATTGGAGTTGGTGGTGCCGACGCCGGCGGTGCCCAGGCCGTTTATCACGCCGGTGTTGTCCAGGGTGATGACGTTGGTCGTATCGGAAATACTGGCGGACGGGGTGAACGTTGCCGTCCAGGTGATGCCGCCATCGCTGCTGCTGACGGCGCTCAGGGTGCCGTTGGGGATAGTCAGGTCCGCGTTGGTGAAACCGGTCACGGCCTCGGAAAAGGTGATCGTCACCAAGGACGTTTCGCCGATGCTCAGTGTGGTGTCGGCGACCACAATGGTCGCGGTCGGCGGTGGCGAATACGCGGTGTTGAGTACGCCACCGTCGTTGTAGATAGTCGAGAAAGAGGTCGGCGAGGTGCCGGTTGAACCTCCGCCCTGCGCGGTACCGCCTGCACCACTGGCTGCGGCATTACCGGCCAGGGCCGCGAAGTTGGCAGCCGTGATCAGTAACGTGCCTTTGTTCCAGATCGCACCGACGCCCCGGCCGCCAATGCCGCCATTACTGGCATTGCTGCCTTGGCCACCACCACCGCCACCGCCGCCACCGGCGCCGATGTTGTTGCTGATGGTCGACGTGCCGATGACGGTTATGGTGCCGCTGCTGGCGTTGTAGATCCCGCCTACCGCGTTGCCGCCAGCACCACCTACCTTGTCCCAACCGGCCCCGCCGCCGCCACCGCCAATGGAAATCGTGCCATTGGTGGCCGTCGCACCGTTACCGCCGTTGCTGTAATAGGAAACGCCCACCCCGCCAGCACCGCCAGTGGTGGAACCACCGCGACCGCCCATGTGGGTGGCGTCATAACCGCCGCCATAACCACCGACACCGCCGCTGCCCGCCTGGCCGCCCAATGTGCCGGTGCCCGGCCCTGCCGAACCGCCGTGCCCGCCGCCCTGGCCGCCCAAACCGCCACCACCGCCGCCGCCACCGCCGTAAAAAGCGCCCGTGACACCGCCGCCGCCACCACCACCGGAAGCGGCGTTGGAGGTCACGGTAACGTTTTTCAGGGTCAGAATCCCTGCGTTGAAAATCCCCCCCGCCATCGCGCCCGTGGCACCGTAGCCACCGTTGCCACCGTTGCCCGCCACCAGGCCACGGGTGATCACCAGGCCATCGAGCGTCACGGTACTGCCAGACGCCACTTCAACCACTCGGGTCTTGTACTGACCATCAAGAGTCACATCTGCCACACCGTCGTTGTTCAAGTCGCCATCAACGTAGACGTTCTTGTTGATCAGCAATTCGGAGGTCAACTGCACCGTCATGCCGGTGCTGAATGTGACGATATCGCCGTTCTGCGCCGAGGCGAGGGCGGCACGCAGCGAGCCGACGCCCGTGTTGGCGTTGTTGGTGGCGGTCCAGGTGGCCAGGCCCCACTGATACTCGCTCATGGCCGTGGTCGAGAGCACGTTGGCGCTTTCGATGTTGCCGGTAGCAATTTCCAGATTCCAGTCGCCACCGACCCCGGTGCGGTTGCTGGAAGCGGCGATATCACGGCCGGTCAGTTGCGCCAGCGAGTCGACGAAACTCAAGCCGCGCTCGCCTTCGGCGGTGTAGCAGCCGTAGATCATGATGTCGCCGCCGACGTTCATGTCCTTGCCGATTTCCGCCAGCACGGCGCTGCGGGCCGCGACGTTATCGGCCGACAGATAACTATTACCCAGCCACAGATCGCCTGCGTTGCCGTGGGCAATGATCTGCACCGAACTGATGCCCTGATGGGTGTCGAGGTAGTCGGCAATCTGCTGCAAGCCGTCCTTGCCCGCGTCCAGCTGGACCACCTGAGTGCCCGGCGCGACGCCTTTAAGCAGGCTGTTGGCGTCCTTGACCCGCGAATCGACGAACACCACGCTTTGCCCTGGCACCGCGACAGGTGTCGGGGTTGGCGTGGCATCGGCCTGGCCGTGGGTGTCCTTGCTGGCGACCGACTTGTCGGCAGTCGGTGCCTTGACCGCGTCGGCCGTGGTATGGGTGTCAGCCTGGGCAGTATCGGCCACTGTGGCGGCCACCGCACCATCGAACAGCATGCGCGGCTCCAGGGACATGATCATTGGCGAGGCCAGCGCTCGTGCGCCTTGAGTAACCCGCGACTTGCCTTTGCTCCACCACATGCTGCTCACCCGGACTCGAACTTTTTGACAGACCAATGAAAACGCCGCGATCAACTGATCGCGGCGTCGGCTTTCATACGAATGACATTGGCGGCGCTGGCTGAGCCATCGAGCCAAAAGGACAACTCGGCGTATTGCTTGAACAAATCCGGCGGCAGGATCGTGCGCCTGGACTGCAATTGAACCTTGGCCTTCACCTTGTGCAGCCCCGAGAGGCCAAGGGCCTGGTCGAATTCCGGTGCGTCGTAGGCCAAATGATCGAAATCATGTTCGAACCAGGGTTCACCGATGAAGTCGTAAACCAGCCGCATCACCCGCTCTGGCGCCTGGCTCAGCAGGTCGTAATCGATGATCAGCAGTGAGTCGGCGTGTTCGCCGTAATAGGCTTCCTTGAGGGCGGCCCAGGAAAACCCCACCAACCGATTGCGTTGGGCCAGGGTTTCGCAGCGGCTGTAGACCGTGTTGCGCTCAACCGCATCGCCGAACAGCTTGGTGTTTTCGAAGGGATTGGCGCGGTACAGGCGCTCGATGCTGTCCATGACCCAGGCGACATTGCGCACACAGGCAATGATCTTGGCTTGAGGGAACAGATCGCTGATCGCCGGCAGGCGCGAACTCCACAGGCGGTTGGTGTCGAACACCACCGGTTTGTCGGCCTTGTCGGCGTAATAAGAATCGAACAGGCCACGCAACAGGCGGCGACGCAGGTCGGTGTCGATCACCGCGCCGAATTCGCTGCCGGCGCTGCATTGCTCCAGAACGCCGGAAAAGAGTGCGCCCACGGGGCTGGTCATGCCGGCATGGAAACGCGGATTCTGCAAAAGAATGGCAGAAAGCAGGGTCGAGCCCGAGCGCGGCAAGCCGGAGATAAAGTGGAACTGCTGCAATCCATTCACCCGTCATTCAGTCCTTTGTACGACGGAGCGTAGACCATGAATGGCCTTACAGCTAGTGGTGTTTTGATATCAAATTGGAGCTAAATCGACTGGAAAACGCAATTGATATAACCGTTTAAAAGTTGAATCGTTTAAGCCCTGAAACCACGGATTACTTCAGCACATACAAGCGTGCCACGGCGCCTCCCCCCCGGGCTTCGTCGACGCGTTGCCAGCCCGCGGGCAATGGAGCGAACTCGTCCGCCCCCTCGAGGGTACCGACCAGCCATACCCGACCAGTGCCTTTGGGCAAGGCATCGAGGCTATCCAGGTAGATGTCATTGGTCACCAGCGTACCGAAACCGTAGGCGTTCGGCCGGCTCGACCGGCCATAGGCCAATGGTGGCGTGTACAGCATCGGTTTGGCGTTGGTCTGGTTGTAATAGACGTAACTCAGGTACCAGAGCATGTCACTGGTGACGATTCGGTCGCCGGGCATGAAGTGCTGGTTCACGTGTTTGGCCATGACGCTGATCTGATCCTCAGTATCCACCGTGGCATTGTTCTTCACCCCCACCAGCTCGACACCGACAAACAGCAGCAGCACGGCCAGTGCCAAGACCTTGAAGTCTGCGTACAAGCGATCGACGGCCAGTGCGACAACCATCGGCAGACCCAAGGCGTAAGCGGTCAGGTAACGCTCGATGAACACCGGCGAGATGAACGACACCGCAAACACCAGCAATAACGGGACCGCGGTGTAGATCACCGCCAGCACACTGCCACGGAACACACTGCGGTCGCGGGCCAGCGCCACGCCCGCCAGGGCCACCAATGCCAGTGGCAGCGCGATAAAAATCAGCGTGGGCAGGTTCTCGCCATCGTCCTGGATCAGGAGCGACCAGATCATCGACGGCAATGAGTCGAGCATGACGGGGGGCTCCCATCCCACATCACCATTGGCCTTGAGCAGATCCAAGTGCTGGATCAGATCGATCAGGCTGGGCACCCACGGCAAGTACAACAGCACGATGGCCACATTGGCCAGCCACCAGCCCGAGCGCTGAATGTGCCGCAGTCGGTACCCTGGCTGCACACGGATCAGGCCCAGATACAACCAGTGACACAGCACGCACAGCGCGGTGAAGTAATGGGTGTAGAACGCCGCTGTCATCAGCAGGGTGTAGATCACCAGATAGCGCGTGCGTTGTGGCCGTTTTATCCAGTACACCAGGGCGATCGTGGCGCCGATCAGCCACATCCCCAACAGCGAATACATCCGCACTTCCTGGCTATACCGCACCGCCGTGGGCAACAGCGCCAGCAGAACCCCGGCCAGCAACGCGGCGCGGCGGGTCGCGAGCAGGTCCACCAGCCAGACACCGAGCCCGACCGTGGCAATCCCCGGCAGCGCGCTCAGGCAACGAATCGAAAAAATGCCGTCGCCGAACAGCCCGATCCAGCCGTGCAGCAGCATGAAATACAGCGGCGGATGCACATCATGGGCTGCATGTTCCCAGATCCCGGCCAGAGAGTACTGGCTCAACAACAGGCTGGACCCTTCGTCACCCCAGATCGCCGCCGCCGTCAGGTCGTAAAATTTTCTCAAGCACTGTAGGACAGGCTCAGGCCCGTCGTCGATGCTGGCTTTACGACGGACGACGTCCGGCAATCATTCCGATCAGCGTCTACGCTTTGGCGTGGCGTGACCCAGCCACGGAGATGAACGGAGTCGGCTGATCACTGCGATCCGCCCGGATAACCGGGCCTGCGATGTGACATATCAGACACTAACCTGAGGGATGAGGAACTATGGAAGTATTCATGGGCACTATCCAACCTTTCGCCTTTAACTTCGCCCCCAACGGCTGGGCCCTGTGCTATGGCCAGACGCTGGGGATCTCGCAATACCAGGCGCTGTTCTCACTGCTGGGAACCTACTATGGAGGCAATGGCACCAGCAATTTCATGCTGCCCAACCTGCAGGGCCGCATGCCGATTGCCCAAGGCAACGGCCTGGGCCTGACCCCGCGTGTCATCGGTGAGGTCTCCGGGACCGAAAACGTCACCGCAACCATCAATAACCTGCCCAACCACACCCACGCCCTGTCCGGGCTCACGGCCACCACCACCCTGCAACTGGCCAGCCCGGCGAGCAACCCGGTCACCAACCCGACCGCAACCAACTCCTACATCGGTGCCTCGGGCGGCGGGCCAGGCTCGGCGAGCATCTACTCCGATCAGCAAGGTGCTGCGGCGGTACCGCTCAAGGGTGTCACCAGCACCGTGACGGGGGAAATCTCGTCCGCCGGCAATGGTTTGCCCATGACGGTGATGAACCCGTTCCTGGTGCTCAACTTCAGCATCGCCCTGAACGGATTATTCCCTTCGCGTAACTGAGGGTCTGGCCGGGGGATGCACATCCCCCGGCCACTTTTGCTTGATGGAGGGATGCCATGCTGCAACAGGTTCAAAGCCAACACTTTCAGGCACTGCTGGGCAAGACCGGGACGCTGCGGCTGCCCGATGGCAGTGAATTGCCGATCCATATCGACACCCTTAAAGAAACGCCCCATTCACAGATGCCCAAAAGCGAGCGCATGCCGTTCAGCGTCGAGCTCAACAGCCTGCAACCCACCGACTTTGTCGATGGCTTGTGTGCGCTGGAGTTGCCGGAACTGGGCCAGGTGGAAAATATTTTCGTCTCGCGAGTACCGACCATGGGGCGGGATCCCGACGTGGGTTATTTCTACATCGCCTTCAACTGAGACTTTGTGGGAGCGGGCTTATGTGGTGAGCCCCTCACCACGGTTTTTTGTATTGCTCTTAACCCTGCGGGTACCACACCAACCGCTCCGCCGCCGGGTTGCGCTCTTCAACCTGAAACCCCAGCGCCAGGTAATGCTGGCGCGCATGGGGATTGTTGGCCCAGACCACCGTCGCCACAGGGCAGCGGATTTGTTGCGCGGCTTTTTGCACGCCTTGCAGCACCGTCCGCCCGTAACCCCGGCCTCGGGCCTGGGGGATGAACGCCAGGTACAGCACGCGAATTTCATTGGGACCGAAGTCGGTGGTCAACGCGCCGATGGCTGTGTCGAGTTTCTCGATCACGTAATGCATGGCGTCGGGAAAGTTTTCCCCCAGTCCTTGTTCCTGCACGGTGAATTGCTGGGCAACCACCTGTTGGACCACTTCCTGCTCGCCGTCGATCCATTGCAGATCCGGCCGCGCCGCCTGGTAAAGGCTGTGCAGAAAAGGTCCATCGCTGGCGCGCGAAGGCCTGACCACCAGACCGTCCGCTGCCACTGAATCGCTGTTCGCCATCGCTGTTCTCCCTAGAAACCGCTTTCCCTGACCCCCAGGGCTGCCATGCGCCGCCAGGCAACGCCCAACAACGATTCGCCGCTGCCCTGCAACACCACAATGCCGCGCAAAGGTTGCACCGGCGTCGGCGTCTCTTCGAGGACGCTCAACCGCGCGCCATACTGCGCCTGCACCGGTTCGGCGCGCTGATGCTCATCCCGGCGTACGGCAATCGGCCCGTGATGATCGGAAGTCAGCGCCTCTTGATCGACATAGGCCGCGCCGTTGGTATCGATTTCGCTTAATTGCACGGCGATCGCCGGGTGCATCGGGTCATCGGCGATGAACCGCCCGCGAGCACCCGAAGCAACACGCCAGAGCTCGGCTTCAGCCAGATAACCGCGCAACCGCGCGCCGTCTTCGACCACCCGCACCAAAGGATCTTTAGTCGAAAGCCAGCGACCGACCGTTAACTGCGGCAACAGGTCGCGCACCTTGCCGGCGTGGGGCGCACGCAATAGCAGTCGCTCACGCTGGGCGACCAGGCCGCGGTATTCAGCCACCGCTTCCGCCAGGCGCTGCTCGACGATTCCGGCGTCGGCCGCGGTTTCGCTGCGGCTGGCCTGACGACGCATCTGCAACTGCTGAATCTGGATCTCGCGGCGGACGATGGCCTGGCGTGAGTCCAGGTCCGGTGATTCCAGCTCGATCAGCACCTCGCCCTGGGCGACAACCTGACCGTCATGCACATTCACCGTTTTTACCCGCGCCGCCACCGGCGCGTGCAAGGCGCTGGTGTGTCCCGCCTCCAGCATCGTCGGCAGCTCCACCGCGCTGCGCCACGGCAGCGCCAGCAGCAACAACAGCCCGAACAATGTCAGGCTGCTGAGCAGTACCCGAGGCGTATGCGCCTGTTCGCGACGACTCCACCATTGCCGCCACTCGCTCAGGATCGGCAGGAAGATGAACCACACCAGCTCCACCAGCATCAGGAAGATCCCCAATACCTTGAAGAACAGGTGATAAACCGCCAGCGCAATCCCGAAAAACAACGCCGCGCGCCATAGCCACGAGCCGTATCCCCAGATCAACAACCGCCGCTGCATCCTCGGCGCCCACGGCTCCGGTGCCGGGGCAGCGTAGCCGAACAGGAACTCGCGCAATCGCCAGCGACACAAGGCAAAGGCACGTCCCTGAAGGTTGTCCACTTCCCAGAAGTCGCTGAGCAAGAAGTAGCCGTCGAAACGCATGAACGGGTTGAGGTTGATCACCAGCGTAGTAATCCAGGTCGCACTGGCGAGCATGAACGCCGCCGTGCGCCCGGGGCCATCGGGCAGCAGTGACCAGGCGAGCAGCGCGATACAGGCCAGCACCAGTTCCGCCAGCACCCCGCCGGCGCCGATCAGCAAACGCGCACGTCTATCGTTGACCCGCCAGGCGTCGCTGACGTCCGTGTAGAACATCGGCAGCAGCACCATGAACGCCACGCCCATGCTCTGCACCCGACAACCGGCGCGCTTGGCCATGAAGGCGTGGCCGAATTCGTGGCACAGCTTGGCGAAAAACAACGCCACCGCGAACGCCAGCGCGCCACCGAGGCTGAACAGGTGCGGAAAGGTGGCGATGAATCGCTGCCAGTCCCGCGACACCAGAAACACCCCGAGCCCCAGCGTCGCGGGCAATCCGTAGCGCAATGCGCGCGGGCCGAAACGCTCCAGCCACGGCCAGACGCGATTAAGAAAGGCGTCCGGACGCCACAGCGGAATCCGGAAAAACAGGTATTGATGCAGCAGGATTTTCCACAGGCTCTGGCGCTGAGCCGCGGCCTTCAGGCTGTAACTGGCGCGCTGCGATGGGTCGAGGGCGCTGATCAGGTCGTGGCCGCRCAAAAATTCCAGCAATTGCTCAAGCGCCGCGCCGTCCAGCGGCAGCCCTGGCTCGCGGTTGGCGGCACGCAGCACCTGCTCGGGATCACCCAGGGACCAATGACGCAGCAAGCGCATCGCCGCCGCGCCGAGTTTGAAATAACGTCCACGCACCGGGTCGGCCAGGGTCCAGCATGGTGACCCGTCGAGGGCCGGCGCCGCCGTCGACAATTGCAGGTCTGCCCGCAGGCTCGGCAGGCTCATCTAAAGGCCTACGCTCTGACGCAACCCGGCCAGCGGTCGACGCAACAGGTACAGCGCCAGCGGCGCACGGTCACCGAAGACTTTCGCCGTGCCACGCAAGCCAATGCGCGGCGGTGCGCCGTCGAATGTCGCATCCAGTCGATAAGCCAGTTGCCCGCCAGCTGTTGGCTGCGCTTCATAGGCCGAACGTTCGAGCCTGGCCTGGTGCCGCTGCAGTGGATCGCTGTCGAGAAACAGTGCGACCTGCGCCCCAGGCTCCAGGGCGATCGCATCGCCCACGGCCAATTCGATGCGCAACTCGGCCTGATTCGGGTCGGCGAGTTCCATCAAGCGCTCGCCGGTCTGTACCGGTTTGCCGGTCCAGCGTTCGGCATCGGCGAACACCGCGATGCCATCCCGCTCGGCACGCACTTCGCTGCGTTTGAGCAGTTCACGGGCGTAATCCCGTTCGGCGCGTTTCTGCTCGACACGTGCGGCCAGCAGATCGATTTTCGAACTGGATTCGGCATCGGCGAAGGAACGTTGGGAATTGGCCTTGAGTTCCGCTTCGGCAACGCCCAGAGCGCGCTCGGCCACATCAGCCTGAGCCTTGAGCGTGGTGCTTTCGAAGCGCAGCAGCAGGTCGCCGGTCTTCACCGTCTGGTTGGGTTTGACCAGGAACTCGGCGATCACCCCGTCCAGCGGCGCCGCGACCACCCGACCGCCCAACGGGACGACCTCAGCCGGCGCCAACACCGATTGGCGCACCGGAATCAGTAACCCGAGCAACAACACGGCGACCAGTGCCACCTGACGCTTGCGCGTCCAGCGCAGTCGCCAGGGTTTGCGCGGTTGCAGCGCCAGCCAGGCATGGCTGTAGGTGTCGCCCAGTTGCGACAACAGCACCTGCTCGGCAGGGTTCCACGGCACATCCCGCGCCAGCCACAGCCCGCCGAAGATCTCGCCCTGATGATCAATCAGTGGCAACCAGAACACCTGAGCGGCCGACAGACTTTGCCAATCGGCCTGAATCGATTCACTGAGCAGATCGGGCGCGATCACCCGTGCCTGTTTCAGCACCTCGAGCTTGAACAACTGCGCGACCGCTTGCTCGACAAACGCCACGAACGGCGCATTCGGCTCCACCGCACTGACACCGGTCACCGCCTGCACCTTGCCGGCGATCAACAATGCGGCATGGCGGAAACTGAACAGCGACTGACCGTCATTGACCAGGCTGTAGGCCAGTTGCGAAGGATTACGAGCCGCGCGGGTCTGGCGTTCGAGGTCGAGAAACCTGGCGAACACCTGCTCGGCGCCGCCCGTTACCGGGGCGTTCACTTGAGCTCCGCGAAACGCGCCGTTCCGCTCATGCCGGCCAACAGGCCGCTGGCGTTGGGCAGTGTCGCCACCAGCAGCAAGGTCTGGCTGCCTTCGTCGATCCGCGCGCCGAGGCGCTTGACCGTGGCATCCAGCGGCTGACCGGTTTCATCGGGGACAAAACTGAACGTCTGGCCGGGCTTGAGCTTGCCCATCCAGCGTGAAGGCACCAACAGGTGAATTTCCAGGGTGCGGTTATCGACCACATCCAGCAACGGCGCGCCAGCGGCAACGCTTTCGTAGCGCTTGACCTTGCGCTCGACGACCTGGCCATCGAACGGCGCGACCACACTGCAGCGTTTGACCTGAACCTGATAAACCTGAGATTGCGCCTGGGTTTCGCTGACCTTGGCCTCGGCCCGCGCCACTTCAAAGCGCCCCACCGAATTCAACGCCGCCAGTTGCCGATTATGGGCCAGCTCCTCACCGGCGCCACGATTGGCGGCCTGTGCCGCGTTGAGCTGAGCCTGATAAGCCGAGCAGTCAAACCGCGCCAGGGTGTCGCCCTTTTTGAACGACTCGCCCTCACTGAACGGCAACTCGACAATCCGCCCGGACAACTCACTGGCGAGCACCGCCTGATCCCGGGCTCGCAACACACCACGGGCCTCACTGCTGGCTGACGCGTTACCGCCGACCGCGTTGCTTTCCAACAACGGATCGTCTGGCGCAGGCGTTTGCGCCTGTACTACGCACGTTACAAAGGTTAATCCCGCAACCCAAACACGAAAACGCCGCATAACCGTAACTCCCTGACGGATGAGCGGAGTCTACGACAGCGGGGKAACGCGTCAAGCGGATGGCCATCATTGGTTGGAGCGCGCATTGGCGGATAGGTATTAATTTCCTTACGAATCATCCATATCAACGCTGCGCCATCTCCGCCACCGGATACACCGACTCCCATCCCCCACCCAACGCCTTGTACAACCCCACCATCGCCAACGACACCCCGGTCGAGCTTTCGACCCACTGCTGCTGGGTCGCCAGCAATTCGCCTTGCACGGTCAGGATGTTGATCTGATCTGGATTGATTCAGACGCAATGCTAGCAAACATCCTTCTGACTGATGTATTGGCAGGTCTGCCGCCATCGCGGGCAAGCCCGCGAAGGGGCCAGATCAGACACCGCAAAACTCAGCGCTGCATCCCCCAACGCTTCACCGTCACCCGCTCCAACGTATCGAACACCAGATTCTCCACCAGCAACCCGATCAGGATCACCACCGCCAACCCGGCGAATACCTTATCGGTGTACAGCTCATTACGGTTCTGGAAGATGTACCACCCCAACCCACCCTTGCCGCTGGTGGCGCCAAATACCAGTTCAGCGGCGATCAGCGTGCGCCAGGCGAATGCCCAGCCGATTTTCAAACCGGCGAGGATCGACGGCAGCGCGGCCGGGATCAGGATGAACAACACGAAACGCATGCCCTTGAGGCCGTAATTGCGCCCCGCCATGCGCAGGGTTTCCGAAACGCCAAGGAACCCGGCATAGGTGTTCAAGGCCAACGCCCAGAGCACCGAATGCACCAGTACAAAAATCAGACTGTTCTGCCCCAGCCCGAACCACAGCAGCGCCAGCGGCAACAGCGCAATCGCCGGCAACGGGTTGAACATCGAGGTCAGCGTGCTCAGCAGATCGCGACCCAATTGTGTCGACACCGCCAATGTGGTCAGGGCAAACGCCAGCACAATCCCGATCAGGTAGCCCTTCAACAACACCACCAGCGAAATCCACACCTTGCCCAACAGTTCACCGCTGAGCAGGCCGTCGTACAGCGCGCTGGCGGTTTGCAGAAAACCTGGCAGCAGCAGGTCGTTATTCTGGTAACGGGCAACGGCTTCCCAGAACAGCGCGAGCACAATCAGGATCAGGCTTTTACGCAACCAGCCCTGTTGCCAGAGACGCTGACCGAGGGGTAACTCACGCTCCAGCGGGACACTCGTCAGCGACTGCAAAACGATTTCGTACTCTTTACGCGCGGATGATAGCGGGCTCATCGGGCACTCCTCTCAATGGCTCAATAAGCGATGCGAATATCGGCGAAATCCAGCTCACGCGCGGTTTCCGGTGACTGGCCTTCATCGAACAACAGCCGATGAATCCGCCGTGCCGATTCCTGGAACGCCACCCCCCCGAGGCTGTGCAAATCGTATTGATGGCTGTGGACTTCGGCTCGTACCCGCCCCGGATGAGGCGACAGCAGCAGAATCCGATTACCCACCACCAACGCCTCTTCGATGGAGTGAGTAACGAACAGCAGCGYGAAACGCACCTCTTCCCAGAGCAGCAGCAACTCTTCCTGCATCTTGCGCCGGGTCAGCGCGTCGAGGGCGGCGAAGGGTTCATCCATCAACAGGATTTTTGGTTGCATCGCCAACGCCCGGGCAATCGCCACCCGAGCTTTCATGCCGCCAGACAGGGTATGCGGATAGGCATCGGCAAACGCCGCCAAACCAACCTTGTCCAGATAGTGCAGCGCCCGCTCTTCAGCCTCTTTGCGCTTGAGGGTTTTGGAAGCGAGCAGCGGAAACATCACGTTCTGTTTGACGGTTTTCCACGGCGGCAGCTGATCGAACTCCTGGAACACCACGATCCGGTCCGGCCCTGGCGCATCGACCCGCTGGCCTTGCAGGCGAATCTCGCCCTCACAGGGCGGGATGAACCCGGCGACCGCCTTGAGCAACGTCGATTTGCCGCAGCCGGACGGACCGAGCAACACAAAGCGGTCCGCCGGATCGATCTCGAAACTGACCTGATGGGTCGCTCGAACCACACGCGCAGGCGTGCGGTATTCCAGGCTGACCTGGTCGACCGACAGCAGCGCTTGCGCGGCCGCGATCGGATTGCTGGCCGTGTGGCCTTGCAARGGGGCGTTCATGTCGATCAGCTCCCTTGCAGCGGTTTGGCATCCTGGAAGAAGTAATCCTTCCACGAATCCGGTTTGTTTTTGATCGCGCCGACGCGGTAGAGGAACTCGGCCAGTGGGTAAGTGTTTTTCGGCGTGACGGTAAATTCGAACTGCGGGTTGTCGATGATTTTCAGCAACGCCGCACGGTCGATTTTTGCCTTGGTGACACGGATGTATGTGTCGGCCGCCGCGCCTTTATCGCTCTGCGCAAACTCGGCCGCTTCGGTCAGCGCCGCGATGAAGGCTTTATAGGTTTTCGGGTTCTCGTTGCGGAATTTCTCGGTGGCGAACAACACGGTCGGCGAGTTCGGGCCGAGCAGGTCATAGGTGTTCAGCACCACGTGCACACCGGGGTTTTCCAGCGCCTGATCCTGGAAGGGCGGGTTGGAGAAGTGCCCGGTCAACTCGGTGCCGCCAGCGATCAGTGCCGCAGTGGCATCCGGGTGCGGAACGGCGATGGTGTACTTGTCGAGGCGATTGAACTCTTTGTCGCCCCATTGCTTGGCCGCTGCGTATTGCAGGAAGCGCGACTGCACCGACACCCCGACCGCCGGCACCGCAATGCGGTCCTTTTCGGTGAAGTCAGCGATGGTTTTGACCTTCGGATTATTACTCACCAGGTAGTAAGGGAAGTTGCCCAGGGAAGCCACGGCCTTGACGTTCTGTTTGYCGTGAGTGCGGTCCCAGATGGTCAGCAGTGGCCCGACGCCGGCACCGGCAATGTCGATGGAGCCGGAGAGCAACGCATCGTTGACCGCCGAGCCGCCGGAGAGCTGGGTCCAGTCGACCTTGATGTCGATGCCTTCCTGCTTGCCGTACTTCTCGATCAGGTTCTGATCGCGCACCACGTTGAGCAGCAGATAAACGATGCCGAATTGTTCGGCGATACGAATTTCACCCTCGGCGTGGGCCACGGTCGGCGCCACCAGGCTGCCGGCGAGCAGGCTGAAACCCAGGCCGATAGCGGCGGCCAACGGTGCAAATGGAAGACGTTTGGACATGAGGGTTCTCCGAAATCAGAAAGGCGCGTCGCCCTGGATGGTGGTGCGATACAACTTGCGGCGCAGATGGCTGGGACATCCGGCGGCGAGGTGAATCAGCGAGCGGTTGTCCCAGAACACCAGGTCGTGGGCCTGCCATTGATGGCGGTAAATGTTTTGCGGCAACACGCTGTGGGCGTAGAGCTCGTCGAGCAATTGTTTGCTCTCGTCTTCCGGCAAACCGACGATGCGGGTGGTGAAGCCCTCGCTGACGAACAACGCCTTGCGACCGTTTTCCGGGTGGGTGCGGACGATCGGATGAACAACTTCAGCGACCTGAGCCAGTTGCTCCGGCGTCAGGGTCGGACGCCAGTTGCCCTCGAATTTGCTCTCGCTGTAGCGCGCCGTGTAGGAATGCGCGGCCGAACGACCTTCGACGGCTTTACGCAGCGCCTCGGGCAAGCTGTCCCAGGCTTTGTGCATGTCGGCGAACAGCGTGTCGCCGCCTTCGGAGGGCAGCTCCTGGGCATGCAGCATCGAGCCCAGGCTCGGCAGTTCTTTATAAGAGAGATCGGAGTGCCAGAACTTGCCGGCATCACCGAGGCCGATGGATTGGCCGTTTTCGATGATGTTGGAAACGATGAGAATTTCCGGATGCCCGGCCAGCAGGAATTGCTTGAGTACATGGATCTGCAACACGCCGAAACGGCGGCTGAAGGCGATCTGCTGTTCGGGGGTTATGCGCTGGTCGCGGAAGACCACCACATGATGATCCAGGTGCGCACGGTGGATTCGGGAGAAGTCCTGGTCATTGATTGGGCGAGACAGATCCAGGCCGATGATTTCGGCACCGACGGCGCCACTGAACGGGCGGACTTCGAAGGTTTGCGACGCGAGGGTGGCGGCGCTTGTTGGCTCAGGCTTTGGGGAAAAAGAGACAGCTGGCATAAAAATCACTCCCACGCACGGCGCGCTCAAGGGCGCGCGTCGATCAGAAACTCACGGAGGTCCCGTGTTGGTTCGTGTCGTGCGTGC
>NZ_JBFTMK010000120.1:0-18388 GCF_056396965.1 Pseudomonas sp. 05N434 | reverse complement strand
GGCCATCGACGAAGCGGAGGACGTTTTCGTTGGCCCGTGCGGCGGCTTCGACTTCTTCGCGGCTGGCGCTGGCTGGCATTTCGATGTGGCCGCGCAGCTTGCCATTCACTTGAATGACCAGTTGCAGGCTGTCCTGTACCAGGGCGCTTTCGTCCAGCACCGGCCAACCGGCGTCGATCACCGGGTCGGCGTGGCCCAGGCGATGCCACAGCTCGTGGCTGATGTGCGGGGTGATCGGGGCCAGCAGCAGAGTCACGGTTTCCAGGCCTTCGTGAATCAGCGCGCGATCCTGTTCGGTGCCTTGCGGGGCTTTTTCCAGCACGTTCATCAGCGTCATCACCTGGGCGATGGCGGTGTTGAATTTGTGATTCTGGCCGACGTCGTGGCTGGCCTGCTTGATGGCCTGGTGGATCGAACGGCGAATGGCTTTCTGCTCGTCATTCAGGCTGGCGACATCCAGTTTTCCCGGCAGGCCCTGAGTGACGTGCGCTTGAGCCAGGCGCCAGACGCGCTTGAGGAAGCGGTGCGAACCTTCTACTCCGGAGTCGGACCATTCCGCGCTCATGTCAGGTGGCGAGGCGAACATCATGAACAGGCGGCAGGTGTCTGCACCGAACTGGTCAATCATCGACTGTGGATCGACGCCGTTGTTCTTCGACTTGGCCATCTTCTCGGTGCCGCCGATTTCCACCGGCAGGCCATCTGCGATCAGCTTGGCGCTAATAACCTTGGCCTTGCTGTCGCGTTCGAGTTCGACGTCCGCCGGGTTGAACCAGGTGTAGGCACCGTTGGCTTCGCGACGGTAGTAAGTCTCGGCGATCACCATGCCCTGGGTCAGCAGGTTCTTGAATGGCTCGTTGGAGCTCACCAGGCCTTCATCGCGCATCAGCTTGTGGAAGAAGCGCGCGTAGAGCAGGTGAAGAATCGCGTGTTCGATACCGCCGATGTACTGATCCACCGGCAACCAGTGGTCGGCCGCCGATTTTTCTACCAGGCCACCTTCAAAGTGCGGCGAGGCGTAACGGGCGTAGTACCACGAGGACTCGACGAAGGTGTCCATGGTGTCGGTTTCACGCTTGGCCGGTGCACCGCATTTCGGGCAAGCGCACTCGTAGAACTCGGGCATGCGTGCCAGCGGCGAACCAGCGCCGTCCGGTACCACGTCTTCCGGCAGCACCACGGGCAGTTGATCTTCCGGGACCGGTACATCACCGCAAGTATCGCAGTGGATGATCGGGATCGGGCAGCCCCAGTAGCGTTGACGGCTGATGCCCCAGTCGCGCAGGCGGAACTGGGTGCGCGAGGCGCCGAGGTTTTTCTTGATCAGTGCGACTTCGATAGCGTCGAAAGCGCCTGCGAAGTCGAGGCCGTCGAACTCGCCGGAGTTGATCAGCGTGCCGTACTCGCCGTAAGCGTCCTGCCACGGGGCAGGATTAGTGTCACCGGCACTTGTGCGCACCACCGATTTGATCGGCAGGTTGTACTTGTGGGCGAACTCGAAATCACGCTCGTCGTGCGCCGGAACTGCCATGACCGCGCCATCGCCGTAGTGCATCAGCACGTAGTTGGCGACCCATACCGGGAGTTTCTCACCGGTCAGCGGGTGCTCGACGAACAGCGAGGTCGGCAGGCCTTTTTTCTCTTGAGTGGCGACGTCGGCTTCAGCAACGCTGCCGCCCTTGCATTCAGCGATGAACGCTTGCAATTCAGGGTTGTTCTGCGCCGCCAGGGCAGCCAGAGGGTGTTCGGCGGCCACGGCAACGTAGGTTGCGCCCATCAGGGTATCCGGACGGGTGGTGAAGACTTTCAACGCGCCGGCTTCACCGATGGAAGCGACGTCGTACGGGAACTGCACTTCCATGCCGCGGGATTTGCCGATCCAGTTGCGCTGCATGGTCTTGACCTGTTCAGGCCAGCCAGTCAGTTCGTCGAGGCTCTCCAGCAGCTCATCCGCGTAAGCGGTGATCTTGAAGTAGTACATCGGGATTTCGCGCTTTTCAATCAGCGCGCCGGAACGCCAGCCGCGACCGTCGATCACTTGCTCGTTGGCCAGAACAGTCTGGTCGACCGGGTCCCAGTTCACAGTGCCGCTTTTTTTGTAAATCACGCCTTTTTCGAACAGGCGAGTGAACAGCCATTGTTCCCAGCGGTAGTAATCGGGCTTGCAGGTGGTCACTTCGCGCGACCAGTCCACCGCCAGGCCCAGGCTGCGCAGTTGGCTTTTCATGTAAGCGATGTTTTCGTAGGTCCACTTGGCGGGCGCTACGTTGTTCTTCATCGCGGCGTTTTCTGCCGGCATGCCGAACGCGTCCCAACCCATGGGTTGCAGGACGTTCTTGCCTTGCATGCGCTGGTAGCGGGAGATCACGTCGCCGATGGTGTAGTTGCGCACGTGCCCCATGTGTAGCTTGCCGCTGGGGTAAGGGAACATCGACAGGCAGTAGAAAGTCTCCTTGCCTGGCTGTTCACTGACTTCAAAGGACTTTTGCTCGTCCCAGAACGACTGGGCGGCGGCTTCGATTTCACGGGGCTGATATTGTTCGTGCATGGCTACTTTTGAACTGAATAGGGGTGGCCTAATCCTCTTCAATGCAACGCTGGACGGTGATGACGCCAAATCGGCGTTTCGCTGCCCAGCCGAGCTGGAAGTGGAGTTACAGGAAGCGCCGTAGCATACATGACGGCACTCTACCGAGGGAAACCCTGATTACACGCAAGGGCGCGGCCAATTCCCACCCCGAGGGCCGTTGGTCGCGGCGCTCAGCCGGTTTTTTCAGCGAAGCTAAGCTCTAAAAGGGGAGTGAGTCTTATCTTCAATGAGGTGATGGATGGTTGATTCACAGCAAAAAGCTACGAAACCGGAGTTGTACGAAAGACTGATCGACCGTCTCGCAATGGCCCTGGACGCGGCCAAAACCGCTGGACGGCTTCGCGACGAGCGTCCCCTGGAGCTGGAACTGCGTGGTTTGACCCCCGCAGAGTTTGAGCTGGTCAAGGCCTATCTGGACCGCAGTGAACGTGAAACGCACGGATGCTTGTCAGCAGCAATGAAGCAACTCGAGGCACCACGTACGGCCAAGATCCTCTGGCTCAAGGATAAGACACCCGGCGGAGGCGCGGTAAAGGTCCGGTCTCTGCAGTTCAAGTAAGGGCACTTGAAACCATCGCATATGGTTTTTTGAAATAAAGTCCTTCCGCATTTGTTGTCGCATTGCGTTAACCCACTTAGGCTTCGGGCATCTATGGAGATGCCCGATGCCTTTTCGTTATTTCATTAAACAACTTCTATTGCCGCCCGGCGTTCTTTTGCTGTTACTGGTACTCGCCTGGTGGTGGCGCCGCTCAAGGCCGAGGCTGGCGGGAGCGTGCTTCGTTATGGGGGTGGGTGGCTTCTGGTTGATGAGCCTGCCAGTCATGGTGGAGTGGACTGCCAGGGTTCTGGAGCGCGAGCCGCCGCTCGTGCGCGAGGAATGGGCCACCCTGGGCCAGCGCGCCGACGCGATCGTGGTGCTGGGTTCCGGGCGTGAGCGTGGCGACCTGGCCTGGGGTGTCGACCAGCCCACCGGCGTAGGACTTGGGCGCGAGCGTTATGCCGCGCGTCTGGCCAAGGCCTCCGGCTTGCCGATTCTGGCCAGCGGCGGCCTGCATTACGGGACACCGCCGACTGAAGCGCAGCTGATGGCAGATTCGTTGCTCGATGATTTTGGCGTGACGGTACGCTGGCAGGAAGGGCGCAGCCGCACAACCTGGGAAAACGCGCAGTTCAGCGCCCAGGTATTGTTGCCGCAGGGGATCAAACGGGTGGTGGTCGTGACTCAGGCGTGGCATATGCCGCGGGCGGTCTGGAGCTTTGAGCAGGCCGGATTTGAGGTGGTGCCGGCGCCGGTGGGGTTTTTAGGCGTGGACAATGCGCGGCCACTGGGTGGCTGGATGCCGGAATTCAAATCGATCTGRCAATCGGGGCAGTTGATGAATGAGCTCGTGGGGCAGGTCGGGTATTGGATGTTCTATCGAGGCGAGCCTGTTGAGGAGTGATCATTCCCACGCCTGTGGATGGGAATGATCCTGCCGGGTTAAACGGTCTTCGCCATCCGGTTGGCCATCAACGCCCAGCCAAACAACAGCAAGCAAATGATGATCAACGGCCACGAACGCCATTGCAGATACGGCGTCAGGTTATGCATTGGCACTACTTCGCCGTACAGAATACCGCGTTCGAACTGCGGGATCCGGGCAGTGATCTGACCAAACGGGTTGATCAGGCCGGTCACACCGTTGTTGGTGGCGCGGATCATCCAGCGGCCGGCCTCAAGGGCGCGCATCTGCGCCATCTGCAAGTGTTGCAATGGGCCGATCGAGGTGCCGAACCAGGTGTCGTTGCTGATGGTCAGCAGCAAATCGCTGCGGGCGGCGAGGCCGGCGGCGAATTCCGGGTAGACCACTTCGTAGCAGATGTACGGCGCAATCTGGTAGCCCTTGGCCTGTAGCAGCGGTTGATCGGCCGGTCCACGGGCAAAGTCGGACATCGGCAGGTCGAAGAACGCGATCAGGCCGCGCAAGACTTCCTGCAACGGAACGTATTCGCCGAATGGCACCAGTTTCTGCTTCAGGTAAGTGCCATCGCCTTCACCGACAACGGTAATGCCGTTGAAGTAGCGCTTTTCGTGATGGACTTCCTGTCGAATCGGTACACCGGTAATCAGCGCGGATTTACGCTCTGCAGCGAAGCTGCCCATCATGTCCAGATAGCCCTCGACGGACTCCTTGAGTACCGGGACCGCCGTTTCCGGCCAGATCAGCAGGTCGACGGGTTTGGAGCTGAAACTCATGTCGCGGTACAGCGCCAACTGCGCGTTGATCTGCGACGGGTCCCATTTCATGCTTTGTTCGATGTTTCCCTGAATTGCCGCGACGCTCAGCGGCGCACCCGAAGGGCTGGTCCAGGCGTGTTCCTTGAGCGCCAGGCCGATCACCCACGGGCCGGCCAGCAGCAACACGCCAGCGGCAATAAAGCCCTTGCGAGCGGTGCGAATCAGGCGCGGTGCGTTATAGACCAGTGCGGCGGTCAGGGCCAGCGCGAAGGAAATCAGCCACATCCCGCCGACCGGCGCGAGCCCGGCCAATGGGCCGTCGAGCTGGCTGTAACCGGAATACAGCCACGGGAAACCGGTGAGGAACCAGCCGCGAAAGGCTTCCTGACCCACCCACAGCGCCGCAAACGCCAGGGCATCGGCCAGCGGCGCTTCGTTACGGCGCAGCCAGCGCGCCCAAATCCAGGCGGGCAAGGCGAAGAACCAGGCAATCGCTGCGGTGAAGAGCAGCATCAAGAACCCGGCCAGCAGTACAGATGCGCCGCCGAAGTTGTGAATGCTGTAGTAGATCCAGCTGGTTCCGCCGGCAAACAGGCCGAAACCGAAACACCAGCCACGGCCCAGGGCCTGACGGGGGCTCAGTTCGCGCAAACCGGCGTAAAAGAAACCGACCGCCAGCAATGCCAGCGGCCAGATATCGAATGGCGCCAAGGCCAGGGTGGTGAGTGCACCGGCCGCCACGGCCAGCAGGTTACCGGGCCAGCCGGGGCGGGTCATCCAGCGCATTTCAATCCTTAGAGTTACCGAGCTATAGGTGTCAGACGCAGCAAATGAATCCGACGGCTGTCGGCGTTCAGGATGCGGAAGCGATAGGCGCCGATTTCGGTGATTTCGTTGCGTTTTGGCAAGTGCCCGAACGCGCTCATCACCAGTCCGCCGACGGTGTCGAATTCGTCGTCGGAGAATTCGCTGTCAAAGAACTCGTTGAAGTTCTCGATCGGCGTCAGGGCCTTGATCAGGAAGTCACCGCTGGGCAGCGGCTTGATGTAGCTGTCTTCTTCGACGTCATGCTCGTCTTCGATGTCGCCGACGATCTGTTCGAGCACGTCTTCGATGGTCACCAGACCGGCCACGCCGCCGTATTCGTCAATGACGATGGCCATGTGGTTATGGTTGGCGCGGAATTCGCGCAGCAGCACGTTCAGTCGCTTGGACTCGGGCACGAAGGTGGCCGGGCGCAGCAGGTCCTTGATGTTGAAGCTGTCGCCGTTCTCCTTGAGGATCAACGGCAGCAAGTCCTTGGCCAGCAACACGCCCATCACGTCATCATGGCTTTCGCCGATCACCGGGTAGCGGGAGTGGGCCGAGTCGACCACGGCGGGCAGGAACTCGCGAGGTGTCTGGGTCGCCTTGATGCTGATCATCTGCGAGCGCGGGACCATGATGTCCCGTACTTGCAGGTCTGCAACCTGGATGGCGCCTTCGACGATGGCCAGCGCTTCGCTGTCCAGCAACTTGTTTTGGTGTGCATCGCGCAGCAGCTCCAGCAGCTCCTGGCGGTTTTTCGGCTCGTGGGCAAAAGCCTGGGTGAGCTTACCCAGCCAAGACTTCTGCCCGTTGCTCGATCGATCTTCGCTCATAGCGATTACTCTGAATCCTTTGTTGTAACGATAGGGGATGTGTCTGTTTCGTCGTCCRCATAAGGGTCCGGATGACCCAGTTCTGCAAGCAACGTTCGTTCCAGTGCTTCCATTTCTTCGGCTTCGTCGTCATCTATATGGTCGTAACCAAGCAGATGCAAGCAGCCGTGAATGACCAGATGCGCCCAATGGGCGTTGAGTGCCTTGCCTTGTTCGGCGGCTTCGCGCTCGACCACGGCCACGCAGATCACCAGATCGCCCAGTAACGGGATATCCAGCAACTCGTCCGGCACATCGGCAGGAAATGACAGCACGTTGGTGGCGTAATCCTTCTGCCGCCAGGTGTGATTCAGTTCGCGGCCTTCTTCTTCGTCGACCAGACGAATGGTCAGCTCGGAGTCGGCGGTGCGCTGGCGCAAGGCCAGTTCGCACCATTTCCGGAACTCGGCTTCACTCGGGGCAGGTGCGTCGCTGGCCAGTTGCAGATCAAGCTCAAGCATCGTGCGGGGTGTCCTTTGGCGCGGCATCGGCAGCGCGATTTTCGAAGCGCTCGTACGCCTCGACGATGCGTTGCACCAGCGGATGGCGCACCACGTCCTTGGGCTGGAAGTGGGTGAAGCTGATGCCCGGAACGTCCTTGAGCACTTCGATCACATGATGCAGCCCGGACTTGGTGCCGCGTGGCAGGTCGACCTGGGTGATGTCACCGGTGATGACCGCCGTGGAGCCAAAGCCGATCCGGGTCAGGAACATCTTCATCTGTTCGACGGTGGTGTTCTGGCTTTCGTCGAGGATGATGAAGCTGTTGTTCAGCGTGCGGCCGCGCATGTAGGCCAGTGGCGCGACTTCAATCACCTGACGCTCGATTAGCTTGGCGACATATTCGAAGCCGAGCATTTCGTAGAGCGCGTCGTAGAGCGGGCGCAGGTACGGGTCGATTTTTTGCGACAGGTCGCCGGGCAGGAAGCCGAGTTTTTCACCCGCTTCAACCGCCGGACGCACCAACAGAATGCGACGAATCTGCTCGCGTTCCAGTGCGTCTACCGCGCAGGCAACAGCCAGATAGGTCTTGCCGGTACCGGCCGGGCCGATGCCGAAATTGATGTCGTTACCGAGGATTTCTTTCACGTAGCGCAGTTGATTCAAGCCGCGAGGGCGAATCATGCCTTTTTTGGTGCGCAAGGCGACGGACGGTTCGGCGGGGGAGTGGTTGTCCAGTTCCTCGACGGCCGATTCCTGCAGGAACAGGTGAACCATGTCCGGCGACAGCTCGGTACCCTTGGTTTCCCGGTACAAGCGACGCAGGAGGTTTTCCGCGGAGGTGGTGTGCTTGGGCTCGCCGATCAGTTCGAACTGGTTTCCGCGGTTGCGGATCTCGATGGTCAGGCGCTGTTCGATCAAGCGCAGATGCTCATCGAATTGCCCGCACAAATTGGCGAAGCGGCGAGCTTCAAAAGGCTCGAGGATGAAACGATGTGGTTCTATGGGTGCGTTCAAGGTCGTATTTAGCCGCCCTGGGGCAATATTGATGAAATAAAGGATAACGCCAGTCGCCTGGGTGCGAAAGCTCTTAAAGCAGTCTCACTGGATAACTGTGGCGAGGGAGCTTGCTCCCGCTGGAGTGCGAAGCGCTCCCAAATCATCCAGCCTCAATCTTTCAGGATCGAGGTGTCTGGTTTGCGGCTGCTTCGCAACCGAGCGGGAGCAAGCTCCCTCGCCACAAAGGCTCTATGGCCTGCTGTTATTGGATCAACGAGCCCCGCAGCGAGTGCGGTTGCGCGGCGTCGATGTGCACGTCGGCGAACTGGCCGATCAGGGTCGGATTGTCGCAGCGGAAGTTGACGATACGGTTATTCTCGGTGCGCCCCTGCAGTTCGCCAGGGTCTTTTTTCGAATAATCGGTAACCAGAATCCGCTGAATGGAGCCCACCATTTGTCGGCTGATCTCGAACCCTTGCTGGTTCAGGCGATGTTGCAGGGCATTCAGGCGTTCTTTTTTCAGTTCTTCCGGCGTTTCGTCGGCCAGGTCGGCGGCCGGGGTGCCCGGGCGCTGGCTGTAGACGAAAGAGTAGGAGAAGTCGAAACCGACGTCTTCGATCAGCTTCATGGTCTGTTCGAAGTCTTTTTCGGTCTCGCCCGGGAAGCCGACGATAAAGTCCGAACTGATGCAGATCCCCGGCACGGCGGCCCGCAGTTTGCGCAGTTTGGACTTGTACTCCAGCGCGGTGTGGTTGCGCTTCATCGCCGCGAGGATTCGGTCGGAGCCCGATTGCACCGGCAAGTGCAGGTGTTTCACCAGTTCCGGCACGTCGGCGTGGGCCTGGATCAGGCTGTCGGAGAACTCCAGCGGGTGCGAAGTGGTGTAGCGAATCCGGTCGATGCCATCGACGGCGGCGACCACCCGGATCAATTCCGCCAGGTCGGCCAGACGACCATCGTGAGTGGTCCCGCGATAGCCGTTGACGTTTTGCCCCAGCAGGGTCACTTCGCGCACGCCGTTTTCGGCCAGGTGGATGATCTCGGCAATCACATCGTCGAACGGCCGGCTGACTTCTTCACCGCGGGTATAAGGCACCACGCAGAAGGTGCAGTACTTGCTGCAGCCTTCCATGACCGACACGTAAGCGCTCGGCCCATCGATGCGCGGTTCGGGCAAGTGGTCGAATTTTTCGATTTCCGGGAACGAGACGTCGACTTGCGGCAGTTTGGTAGCGCGCGCGGCGTCGATCATTTCCGGCAGGCGGTGCAGGGTCTGCGGGCCGAACACCACGTCGACATACGGAGCGCGATCACGGATGGCCGCGCCTTCCTGGCTGGCCACGCAACCGCCGACGGCGATGACCATTTCCGGATTGGCCAGTTTCAGTTCGCGCCAGCGGCCGAGCTGGGAATACACCCGGTCCTGGGCGCGTTCACGGATCGAGCAGGTATTGAGCAGGATCACGTCGGCGTCTTCAGCGCGGGCGGTGACTTCCAGGGCCTGATGTTCACCCAACAGATCGACCATGCGCGAGCTGTCGTACTCGTTCATCTGGCAACCGTGGGTTTCGATGTAAAGCTTCTTGGCCATGGAAAGATTCATCACGTGATTCAAAGAACCGCGCATTATAGGGAACATGTCCCAAGGTTCCTACCGCTGCGCGTCCGGTGGCTATGCTATAGTTCGCGCCCTCATTTTTATCCCCGATGTGTTACCCGCCCACCATGACCAAACGTGAAGCTCCAATCTACAAGGTGATTTTCCTCAATCAGGGCCAGGTGTTCGAAATGTACGCCAAGCAGATCTATCAAAGTGATCTGTGGGGCTTCCTGGAAGTGGAAGAGTTCGTCTTTGGCGAGCGCACGCAAGTGGTCGTCGATCCGAGCGAAGAAAAGCTCAAGGCTCAGTTCGAAGGCGTTGTGCGCAGTTTTGTGCCGATGCATTCGATCGTGCGCATCGACGAGGTCGAACGCCTTGGCACGCCGAAGCCGAGCGGGGAGCAAGCTCCCTCGCCACAGGGGGGCGTGTTCAATTCAGGGAAGTGGCGAAAACGGCGTACGCCCGTCGGCGCTCTGCAATTCCATCAGGTATTTACGGAAAATTTGCCCCAGCACCTGGGTAGCAACTTCCAGGTCTTCGCGGGGCATTTTTTCGGCGACTTCGTCGGCGGTGTCCAGCGCGTCTTCGGCGCCGTTGACCGCAGCCATTTTCAGCACGATATACGCCTGAATGTTATTGGCCGGTACACCTTCGCCATGGAAGAACATGGTGCCGAGTTTGAATTGCGCCTGGGCATGACCTTGCAGCGAGGCCTTTTCGAAGTAGCTCAGGGCTTTATTGAGGTCGCGCGGCACGTTCTTGCCTTCGTAGTAGAACTCACCCAACTCGTATTGCGCTTGCGCATCCCCTTCATCCGACGCTTTCTGGCAGGCGGCGAGCGCTTGCGTCAGGTCTTGCGGCTGAGTATTGAGGGTGCAGCGACCCATCGCCGGGATCAACAACGAGTTGCCGCCTGCTTGTGCGAGCGCGAGCAGGGGCTGAAGGAGCAACAGGCAGCCCAATGCAAGGGTGCGGCCGGTGCGGTTCATGGGAATCGACTTACCTCTGAGGGGCGCGCGGACCCGTCGAGGGATCCAATAAGCGCGCATTATGAAATAAGCAGGGCCAACCTTACAAAGTCTTTACTCGTTTTTCTGCTGCGCGGGGACTATATCACCCACTTTGCGGGGGATTATTGGCAGCTGAGCAGGAAAAAGGGAGCGGATGTAGGTGAAAGCTGACGCTGGCAATCGCCAACGTCAGCGTCGCAGATTTACTTCAGTGCGGCGAAGGCACGTTCGGCGGCGTCCAGCGTCAGTTTCAACTCGGTTTCGCCGTGGGCGATCGAGGTGAAGCCGGCTTCGAAGGCGCTCGGCGCCAGGTACACGCCGCCTTCGAGCATCAGGTGGAAGAAGCGCCCGAACAGGTTCGCATCGCTGGCCATCACGTCATCGAAGGTGACGATGTCGTCGGCGCCGCTGAAGTACAGACCGAACATGCCGCCGGCCTGAGTGGTCACGAACGGAATGCCAGCGGCATCGGCGCGCTGTTGCAGGCCATCGAGCAGGCGGCTGGTGTAGTCGCTCAGCTCGGCGTGGAAGCCCGGACGACTGATCAGACGCAGCGTGGTCAGGCCAGCCGCCATCGCCAGCGGGTTACCCGATAACGTACCGGCCTGGTAGACCGGGCCCAGTGGCGCGATGTGTTCCATGATTTTGCGTTTGCCGCCGAAGCAGCCCACGGGCATGCCGCCACCGATGATCTTGCCGAAGGTGCTCAGGTCCGGTGTTACGCCGTAATAGGCTTGGGCACCGCCGAGGGCGACACGGAAACCGGTCATCACTTCGTCGAAAATCAGCACCACGCCGTGCTTGTCGCACAGGGTCCGCAGGCCTTCGAGGAAACCCGGTGCCGGCGGTACGCAGTTCATGTTGCCGGCCACCGGTTCGACGATGATGCACGCCACGTCCTGGCCGACTTCGGCGAGCATGGCTTCTACTGCGTCGATGTCGTTGAACGGCAGGGTCAGGGTGTGTTTGGCGAACGCCGCCGGTACACCGGCCGAGCTCGGTACGMCTTGGGTCAGGGCGCCGGAACCGGCCTTGACCAGCAGGCTGTCGGAGTGACCGTGGTAGCAGCCTTCGAATTTGATGATGCTGTCGCGACCGGTGAAACCACGGGCCAGACGGATCGCACTCATGGTCGCTTCGGTGCCGGAGCTGACCATGCGCACCATTTCCATCGACGGCACGATCGAGCAGACCAGGTCGGCCATCTCGGTTTCCATCGCGGTCGGGGCGCCGTAGGACAAGCCGTGCTCAAGCTGTTTGCGCACCGCATCCAGCACGTCCGGGTGGCTGTGGCCGAGAATCATCGGGCCCCAGGAACCGACGTAATCCACATAGCGCTTGTCGTCTTCGTCGGTGACGTAGGCGCCTTCGGCGTGTTTGAAGAACAACGGCGTGCCGCCAACGCTCTTGAACGCACGAACAGGCGAGTTCACGCCTCCGGGGATGTGTTTCTGGGCATTGGCAAACAGGGTTTCGGAACGAGACATTATTTGGCTCTCAAAATCAGGATTTGAACAATTCGTTAAAGGCGCGGGCGCGACGCGTCACTTCAGCCGTGCTCTCGGCGCCGAACAGGCCATGCACCACCGCCAGCAGATCGACGCCGTGGGCCACCAGCGGGGCAGCGTTGTCCAGGGTGATGCCGCCGATCGCACAGATCGGCAGGTGCAGTTTGCTGCGGGCCTGATCAAGCAAGTCGAGGCTGCATGTCGGGGCGCCAGGCTTGGTGTTGGAATTGAAGAAGCGGCCGAAGGCGACGTAACTGGCGCCTTCCTTGGCGGCTTGTTCGGCGAGTTCGAGTTGCGCGTGGCAGGTCGAGCCGATGATCGCCTGACGCCCGAGCAGTGCTCGCACCGGCATCAGTGGGCCATCAGTCTGGCCCAGGTGCACGCYGACATTCAGTCGCGCGGCCAGTTCGGCGTCGTCGTTGATGATCAGCTGGGTCTTGTAGCGATCGCACAGATCGCGCAGGGCTTCGGCCTCGCGCAGGCGGCGGGCCTCGTCGCTGCTTTTGTCGCGGTATTGCAGCAGGGTGACGCCGCCTTCGAGCGCCGCCTCCACGTACGAAAGAAATTTACCGGCCAGTAGCTGGCTGTCGGTAATGGCGTACAGGCCACGTAGTTTCATCGGACAAGCCTCTGCGCTTTACGCATCGAAAGTTACGAACAGAAATCCAGCGGCAGGCGGCGGGGCACGAACTGGCCTTTGCCCAGCTGTTCCGCATCTCGCAGGGTGCGCCAAGTGTAGTCAAGCGCGCTCTGTACGGCACTGGCGAGGTGTTCACCCTGGGCCAGGCGACCGGCGAGGGCGCTGGCCAGCGTGCAACCGGAACCGTGATAACTGCCGGGCAGGCGCTGGCAGGTAAAGGTTTCGCGGCGACCGTCGCGGCTGTACAGGCGGTTGTGGATTTCGTGTTCGTCGCCATGGCCGCCGGTGATCAGCAGGTGTTTGACGAATGGCAGGAGTTTTTCCGCGCACTCGTCGGCGGTGCCTTCGGGCAGTTCGGCGAGGATGCGGGCTTCGGGAAGGTTAGGGGTGGCGATGATCGACAACGGCAGCAAGCGTTCGCGCATGGCGTAGCCGACTTCGTCCTTGCCCAGTCGYCCGCCACCGCCGGCACGCAGCACCGGGTCGCAGACCACTGGCAAATGCGGGTGCGCTGAAAGCAGTTCGACCACGGTGTCGACCATTTCCAGGGAACCGAGCATGCCCAGTTTGACGGCGGCGACTTCGGAGTCGTTGAGCACGGCATTGGCCTGGGCCAGTACCCACTCGCGATCGAGCACGCGGAAGTCAGTGACGTTGACTGTGTCTTGCACGGTCAGGGCGGTGACGGCCGGAGCCGCATGGCAACCCTGGGCAAGCAGGGCTTCGATATCTGCCTGCAAGCCGGCGCCACCACTAGGGTCGTGGCCGGAGAGACAGAGGACAACGGGGCGAGAGCTGTAGATATTCATGGTGCGCGAGCTTACCACCAAACATGTTTTTCGGGTGTTGCGACGTCCAGTCCGGCCGATACATTGTGGGCGAGGGGGCTTGCCCCCGTTGGGGTGCGAAGCGCCCCCTTTGCCTTCTGTCTGGAACACCGCGTCGGCAGATTTACGACTGCTTCGCAGCCGAACGGGGGCAAGCCCCCTCGCCACAGGTGTTCATCACTCGCCGGGACATTGTCACATCCTGATCAAGCCAACAGCTCTAGCTCAATACATAGCGCTGGAACGCCCGTGCTAGAGCCTTTTTAGGAAAAAATTCAATGGTGTTCAATGGCCACTAACGGCTATGCTAGAGTGGATCCAAACCAATAACAGGTAATACCGGTTTTACGTCTACTCAAAAGGAATGGGGGGCTTCCTGACAGAACCGGACAGGCCACGCTGGGGCTTAAATGCGCTATTTGCTGATGTTGCTGTTGTGCTTGCCCCTCCTGGCGAGCGCCGTCGAGTTCGACGAGTTCACCCAGAGCCTTCCCCTGGGCCGAACGATGCAGGTTTATGAAGACCCGGGCGGTCAAGCGACCATTGCCGATGTCCGTGCGCAAGCCGCGGCCGGGCACTTCAAACCCCACGATAAAGCCACCCTCAACGCCGGCTATTCGCGTTCGGCGTTCTGGCTGAAAATCGACCTGCAATACCGTCCRACCAATCCGTCGGCGCAACGGACCTGGCTGCTGGAATTGGCCTATCCACCCCTCGATCACCTTGATTTGTACTTGCCCGATGCTGGCGGCGACTATCAATTGGTCCGACAGACGGGCGATGCGTTGCCGTTCGCCACTCGCGAAATTCGTCAGAACAACTATCTGTTCGGTCTGAGCTTTGCGCCCGGGCAGGCGCAAACCGTGTACCTGCGTCTGCAAAGCGAAGGCTCGATCCAGGCGCCCGTCACCTTGTGGTCGAGCACTGCTTACCTTGAAGAGCAGCCGGTGCGGCTTTATGTGCTGGGGCTGATTTACGGCGTGTTGCTGGGGATGCTGGTCTACAACCTGTTCATCTTCCTCAGTGTGCGCGATACCAGTTACCTCTATTACATCGTCTACATCGCCTCGTTCGGCTTGTATCAGCTGTCGGTGAACGGCGCGGCCGTGGAGTATTTCTGGCCGAACAATCCGTGGTGGGCCAATGCCGCGACGCCGTTCTTCATCGGCTGTTCAGGGTTGTTCGGCAGCCAGTTCGCCCGCAGCTTCCTGCGGACGGCCACCCACAGCCGCTGGCTGGACCGTGTGCTATTGGCGCTGATCGCGTTCAGTACGCTGGTGGTCGGGTTATCTCTGATGACCAGTTACGCCCTGGCCCTGCGTCTGGCGACGGCGTTGGCACTGGTCTTTACCGTAGTAATTTTCGCTGCCGGGGTTTTCGCCTGGTGGCGTGGCTTGAGGGTGGCGCGCTACTTCATCATTGCCTGGTCGGCATTTTTGCTCGGTGGCGTCGTCAACACGATGATGGTGTTGGGGTATTTGCCCAACGTGTTCCTCACCATGTACGCCAGCCAGATCGGCTCGGCGCTTGAAGTGGCGTTGCTGTCCCTGGCCCTGGCCGATCGTATCAACGCCATGCGCGAGCATCAGGCACAGACGTTGTTCGACGCCGGCCAGAAGCTTGAGGTGCTGAACCAGCAACTGGCTCACAGCAATAGGCTCAAGGACGAATTCCTCGCCACGTTGACCCACGAACTGCGCACGCCCATGAACGGTGTGATCGGTTCGCTGGAGCTGATGCAGACCGTCGAGATGAACCCAGAGCTGGAGCAGTATCAGCAAACGGCGGCAGGTTCGGCGCGGGACATGATGCGCATGGTCAACGGCATCCTCACCCTGACCGAATTGCAGGCCGGCAAGCTCAAGGTCTATCCGGACACGTTCAGCTTGCGCAGTATGGTCGAGTCTTTGCGCGGGCAGTTCGATGGCAATGCGTCGAGCAAGTCGCTGGACTTCAAGGTCGAGGTAGCACCCGGGTTGCCGGATCGTTTGTTCGGCGACAGCGGCAAGCTGGTGCAATGCCTGGAATGCTTGCTGGACAACGCAATCAAATTCACCCGAGTCGGTGGTCTGGCGCTGCGGGTGACGGGTAAACCGGCGGCGGAGCCCGGTCGGCTGGCGCTGTCTTTTGCGGTGATCGACACCGGCATCGGTTTTACCGATCTGGGGGAGGCGACGCTGTACCAGCGCTTCTTCCAGCTCGACGGCTCGATGACCCGTGAATATGGCGGTCTTGGCGTTGGCCTGGCGATCTGTCGGCAGTTGGTCGAATTGCTCGGGGGGCGCCTGAGCCACCGTTCCGAACCAGGCCGTGGAAGCCGCTTCCAGCTGGACGTCGAATTCGAGCTGTCGTTGGTGGAGCCTGCTCCCTCGATCACCCGGCAGACCACCGGCCTGCGCTTGCCCCAGGAGTGCACGGTATTGCTGGTCGATGACAACAGCATCAATCAATTGGTGATGCGCGGCATGTTGCTCAAGCTCGGGTTCCGGGTACGCACCGCTGACAATGGCCTTGCTGCGCTCGATCAATTGCAATGTGAAGCCGTTGACGCTGTATTGCTCGATTGCCAGTTGCCGCCAGTGGACAGCGCCTCCATCTGCCGCCGGATCCGTGCGTTGCCGGGTTGCGCCGAATTACCCGTGTTCATGATTGCCCTGAGTGCGGACCGAGTGCACTGCCCGAGCGACACCGTGGTCGACTACCTGAACAAACCGGTGAAATTCGAGGACTTGCAGGCCGCGCTCTATCGACGGGTGCTCTGTTCTGGACAAGGCGAAAGCGCCGACATTTAGGCAGATATGCCACTTTGTTCAGCCTCGGGGCGGTGCTTAACTGAAGCCCTTGGCTGACCAAAGGAGTCCCGTCATGAACCTGCATCAGTTCGCCGAAACCCACGAAGTCACCAACCAGCCACCGTCGCTGGATGGCATCAACCTCTATCGCATCGACCTGCCTTTGCAGGAATGGTCGCGACGGTTCGATGCCGGTTGGGCCGAGTCGCGGATCGACGCTTACGGCGCATTGGCCGGCGGGCCGCTGATGGAGGCCGGGTTTGCGGCCAATCAAAACAAACCCGTGTTCGTCAGCCATGACCGTTACGGCCATCGCATCGACCTGGTGGAGTTTCACCCGGCTTATCACCAGTTGATGCACACGGCGGTGGAGCATGGCCTGACAGGGTTGCCCTGGACCGATCCGCAACCGGGCGCTCATGTGGCTCGCGCGTCCATGACGTATTTGCACAGTCAGGCAGAGGCCGGTAGCGGTTGCCCGTTGACCATGACTTTCGCCAGCGTCCCGGCGATGCGCCTGCAGCCGGATCTGGCCCGGCAATGGCTGCCGAAAATCCTCGCCACCGAGTACGACCCGCGCAATGTCGGCATGGCCCATAAGGCCGGAGTCACCATCGGCATGGCGATGACCGAGAAACAGGGCGGCACCGATGTGCGGGCCAACACCACCAAGGCGTTTCCGGTGGGGGGCGGTGGGCCGGGCCAGGCGTATGAACTGGTGGGCCACAAGTGGTTCTGCTCGGCGCCAATGTGTGACGCCTTCCTGACCCTGGCCCAGACCGACAAAGGGCTGACCTGTTTCCTGCTGCCGCGTCATCGTCCGGATGACACGCGCAATCAGTTCTACATACAGCGGCTGAAAAACAAACTCGGCAACTGGTCCAACGCCTCCAGCGAGGTGGAGTTCCGTGGCGCCCTGGCCTGGATGGTCGGCGAAGAGGGCCGGGGCGTTCCAACCATTATCGAAATGGTCGCCATGACCCGTTTCGATTGCATGGTCGGCTCCAGCGCGCTGATGCGCCAGGCCCTGACCCAGGCCAGCCATCACTGCGCCCACCGCAAGGTCGGTGGCAAGTTGCTCAGCGAACAACCCTTGATGCAAAACGTGCTGGCCGACCTGGCCCTGGAAAGCGAAGCCGCCCTGGCGTTGAGCCTGCGCATGGGGCGAGCGCTGGATCATCTGGATGACGACCACGAAGCGAAATTCGCTCGATTGGTGACGGCAGTGGGCAAGTACTGGATCTGCAAACGCGCGCCCGCGATGATCAACGAAGCGGCCGAATGCATGGGCGGTGCCGGTTACGTCGAAGAAAGCATCTTGCCGCGACTGTACCGTGAGGCACCGGTCAACTCGACGTGGGAAGGTTCCGGCAACGTGCAATGTCTCGACGTGTTGCGCGCGTTGTCGAAAGAACCGGGCGTGCTCGATGTGCTGTTCAACGAGTTGGGCGATGGCCATGGCGACAAACGCCTGGCCACACACATCGGCCAGTTGCAGAAGGCGTTCAAGGACACCGACGACATTCAATACCGCGCCCGCCAGCTCACCGAAGACATCGCTTTGGGGCTTCAGGCCAGGCTGTTGCTGGAGGCGGGTAATGCGGCGGTCAGTGATGCGTTCATCGCCAGCCGCCTCGGTTCGGCCGGTCGGGTGTATGGAACGTTGCCACGTGGGCTGGATGTGGAAGCGATTGTGGCCCGCTCGACACCGCAGGGCTTCTGAAGGGCGAAAAGATCGCAGCCTTCGGCAGCCTCTTACAGGTGTACGACGACCCTCTGTAGGAGTTGCCGAAGGCTACGATCTTTTTTCACTGTTCCCGTGAAGCGATGATGCAGGCAAGATGAAGGTCTGCAAGTCAGAACACAGGAAGCTGATCGTGACCGAAGCGTTTATTGTCGTTCAAACCGCCGAGCAAGCCGTTGATCGGCTTGCTGTCTTGCACGAGCGTGCAACCACAGCGCTGAATCAAGCGCTCAAGCGTTATCTCAAGGATCGCGTCGAGCCGGACGCTGAACAGCGTGCCCTGTTTCGTTATCCCGAGTTGCGTCTGACCTACCTCTGCCAGGGCGAAGTCCCACAG